>JALZOM010000004.1 GCA_030913945.1 Actinomycetota bacterium | reverse complement strand
CGGTGATCCACTGTGTCATCGCGATCCCCGGCAATGGCCGGCTGATGAAGTAGCCCTGCGCGACATCGCATCCGAGGTCGGTGAGGGTCCCATAAGTTGGTGCGTCCTCGACCCCCTCTGCAACGATCCTCAGCCCGAGATTGCGGCCCAGGTCCACGGTGGATCGAACGATCACCGCGTCGTTGCCATTGTTCTGCATGTCCATCACGAACGACCTGTCTATCTTGATCTCGCTCACCGGTAGTTGCTTGAGGTACGAGAGCGACGAATGCCCGATGCCGAAATCGTCCACCGACAACGAGACGCCCATGCTGCTGATCGCTTCGAGGATCTGCTTCGTCCGAACCGGATCCGCCATGATCGAGCTCTCTGTGATCTCGAGCGTGAGCTGGGAGGCCGGCACCCGCCATTTCGCCAGCTGTGAGGCCACCTGCTCCGGGAGGCGACTGTCCATCAGGTTCCGGACCGAGAGATTCACCGAAACGCTTACCTGGAGTCCGGCGTCTATCCAGGCGCGCTGCTGGCGGAGGGCCATGTCCAGGACCCTCGCCGTGAGGGACTTGATCAGCCCGGTGTGCTCCGCCAGGCCGATGAACTCGTCGGGTCCCACGATGCCTCGTTCCGGATGCTGCCATCGAACGAGAGCCTCGACGCCCACCACGCGACCCGTGTCCAGTCCGATCTTGGGCTGGTAGTGCAGCTCCAGGCCATCGTTGTCGATCGCCTGCCTAAGCTCCCCTACCAGCTGCAATCGGCCCGGGGTGTAACGATCCTGAGCCGGGTCGTAGATCTCGAAGCCGGCGTGACTCTCCTTGGCGACGTACATCGCAACATCCGCGCGCTGGATCAGATCGTCCGCTTCGCTGCCATGCTCTGGATAGATCGCGATGCCGGAGCTGCCCGAGACGTCGAGCGACAGATCCTGGATCTCGAACAGCTGATCGAACTCGTTGTGCACGCGCCGAGCCACTTCCATCACGGCCTGCCGATCCGCGACGCGCGTCAGTAGGATCGCGAACTCATCCCCGCCCAGTCGCGCGAGCGAGTCTTCTGGACGGAGGACCTTGCTCAGACGCCGAGCGACCGTCTTCAAGAGGACGTCGCCGTTGTGATGCCCCAGAGTGTCGTTGATCTCCTTGAACCTATTGACGTCGAGGATCATCAGCGCCAGCCACGACCCGTCCCGCTGAGCGCCCAAGATCGCTTGTTGAAGCCGGTCGCGGAACAGTCTTCGGTTGGGCAGCTCCGTCAGCGTGTCGTGGAAAGCCAGGAATTCGTTCTCGTGTGCGCTCACCGTCAGCTCGTTCGCCTGCTCGCGCAGCTTGGAAGAGGCCCGGGCGACGATCCGGTAAAGAATGACGTAGAGCAGAGCCAGGCCCCCGAGCATCCAGAGCCGCAACTGCATGACGTCTTCGTTGATCGAAGCCGCGATCGGCTCATAGGGCAGGTAGATCTCGAAGGCGCCGGCGGGCTCCTCGGACGGCGAGAAGTAGATGGGGACGTAAACCTCGAGCAGACGGCCGAACGACCGTTCGCTCGCCTCCTCGTCCTCTTCTAGATCGCTCACTTCTGCCTCGACGTGGCCTTCGAGGGCTTCTGCGAGATCGGGCGGAGTCTCGAAACGTTCGCCTATGAGGGACGAGTCTTCGGAATAGATGATCTCCGAACGGAGGTTCCATATCTTGATCCGCGCGAACTCTTTCCCCAGTAGACCAGCGCGCAACCTGTCATCCAATCGCGCGAGCTCGGATTCCGTCAGGCCGGCGCCCAGGTCGGATTTCTTCAGCAACGGTTGGATGCCGAGCGACGCGATGAGCTCGGCCGCCTCGGTTGCGCTTCTGAGGTTCTCTTCTGTCACCCGCGTTTCGATCTGGCGAGCCAGGATGGCGGCGAGCACCACCATCGGGATCGCTCCGGCGATCGCGAACACGGCGAGAAGAGGGAACCCCCGCTTTCTTAGACCCTTCACCTATGAGTCATCGGTTCTCCGGTCTTACGCCTTGAAAGCTCGATCGGCTCGGGCCCGGGCCGCATTCCCAAAACGGCACGTCTCGTTGCCCTCTCGATGCCCTCGGGGGCTACGAGGGCCTAGTCCTTTCGGACTATCAACTCCCCCGTTAGGGGGTCGATACATCACGCATCAATACAGGAGTCGAATGATGGCTCGTCGCGTCGATAAGGGACAAGCAACGTCGGTGAATAGCGCTAAGGGGCGACCACAAGCACATCGCGACCGCATCGCGGTCGTCTTTCTCGCGCCCGCGCTGCTGCAGCTCCTCCCGGTATTCACAACGGAAGCCGCGACCGACCTCATGTCCACGATCGCCGACACCGCCACGTCAACCGAGGCGTCATGAGCAAGGTTCGCACGCACTCGGCTTCTACAGACCTCGTTTCCATCTCCGAACGGATCCGCTACATGCAGCTGCTCCGCCTCGGAGTCGCGGTGGTGGTGCTCCTTGCGTCATGGTTGGTGCCGGGCGCGCTGGGGGCGGGGTTCGACAAGCTCGCCCTGGTCACCGTCGCCTTCGTCGTGGCGTCTCTGGCCGGCGAGGCCATATGGAGGTTCACCCGCCGTAGCACGGTTCTGTTCGGGACCCTGCTGATCGTGGACGGGCTCTACTTCGCGTGGATCTCCTATCTCACGGGTGGGCTGATCAGCCCGTTCCGATTCCTCATCCTCCTGCACCTGATCTCGGTCGCTCTACTCGCCTCCTATCGAACCGGGCTGATGCTCGCGCTGTGGCACTCGTTGCTGTTGTTCATTGTCTTCAATGCGCAAGAGGCAGGCATCCTCGACGCTCCAACGGACGCGATCCGAGCCCTTCCGGGGTCGGAGTTCCAGCGGATCATCGCGTTCTCGGTGGCCTTGTGGCTGGTCACGATCGCGACCTCGACGTTCTCCGCGATCAACGAGCGCGAGTTGAGACGCAGGCGTTTCGACCTCGAGCGACTCGCCAAGATGGCGACGGACCTCGAAGCCGCGGACGACGCTCCCGGGGTGGCCGATGTCCTTCTAACAACCGTGGCTGACGCGTTCGACTTCGAGCGGGTCCTCATGTTCGGATCGCCGGAAGAGGACCTCCACCTCATGGGTCACCGGGGAGACGTCGGCCCCGCGCACATGGGGGCCTCCCCTGGAAATGACTCCGTCATCCGCAGGGCCAGGGACGATAAAGAGACCCTGCTCGTCACCGAGCTCGAACCGGGTGCGGACCCGTGCCTCGCCTCGATGCTGCCGGATGCGCGCAACGTCGTCGTCGTTCCACTGTCTGCGGAAGGCCGTTCGGTCGGCGTATTGATCGTGGAGCACTCGCTTAAGTCCGGCTCCCGGATAGAGCGTCGCGTGGTCGGCATGCTCGAGCGGTTCGCATCTCATGCTGCGCTGGCGATGTTGAACGCCTCCTTGCTCGAAAAGGTCCAGCGGATGGCCAGCACGGATGGCCTGACGATGATCGCCAACCGTCGAACCTTCGACGCGTCGTTGCAACGCGAGATCAACCGCGTATCGCGCGGCGGCGAGCAACTGAGCCTGATCATGCTGGACCTCGATCACTTCAAGATGTTGAACGACACCTACGGGCACCAGAAAGGTGACGACGTGCTGCACCGGGTGGCCAGGGTCCTGGAGGGAGAGTGTCGAGATTTCGACACGGTGGCGCGTTACGGCGGTGAAGAGTTCGGCATCATCATTCCCAATACGGCGGGTGAAGAGGCCGTCTTGCTTGCCCGCCGTCTGGCCGAAGCGATACGGCGCTGCTATGAGGACATCACCCTCACGGTGAGCATGGGTGTCGCTTCTTACCCGTACAACGCGGGAGACCCCGAAGGGCTCGTCGCCGCAGCCGACGAATCCCTCTATGCATCGAAGCGCGGGGGCCGGGACCAGGTCACCAGGTCAACGCGCACCCCGAACGTCGTAGGCCTGGAAGAAGCGCGCAAAAGCGCCGACGGCGCGGCCTAACCGGCGTCGCCGAGGTCCGGCTCCTGGGCCGCCTGCTCCTCGGGAGTGTCGTGGGGATCGACCTCTTGGCCCGTGGGCGGGGTATCCAGCTTGGAATCCGCCTCGGGCGTGGGGCTGTCCTGCTGATTCGCATCTCGTTCGGCCACGGCTCTACCTCCTCGTTGGGTCGTTGCCTACCCGTTACCCGATAGCGTCGCGTCCCACGCCGCTCGCCCTATCTCCGGGGTCGCGCCCACAGGCGAGAATGGAGCCGTGGCGGCCCGTCTGTTCGACCTGAACATCGAAGAGGTCCTCGACAACTGGGAGGTCAGCCACGCCCTGCGCGAGATCATCTCGAACGCGTTCGATGAGCAGGCACTCTCGGCCACGGACGACGTGCTCATCTCGAAAGACGGTGATGGTCGGTGGTCGATCAGTGACTTTGGACGAGGACTCCGGATCGAGCACTTCACGCTCAACGAGAACCAGGAGAAGCTGGCGGCCTCGTCGGGTGTCATCGGGAAGTTCGGGGTCGGGCTCAAGGACGCACTGGCCACCTTTCACCGCCGGGGCGTGGGCGTGACGATCGCGTCGACGCACGGGGCCTTCACCCTGGAACAGACGCACAAGCACGGCTTCGACGACATCACTACCCTGCACGTGCGCTACGACGAGACGGCGATCGGACGATCGGGAACCTCGTTCACGTTCGAGGGGGTCAGCGACGCCCAGATGGAGGAAGCGAAGAATCTCTTTCTGAGGTTCGGCGATGAGGAGCTGCTCGAACGAACCCGGTACGGTGAGGTGCTGTCCGGTTCGGGGGGCGGGGGGCGCGTGTACATCTCGGGCGTCTTCGCAAGCGAGGAGCCGAACTTCCTCTTCTCCTACAACGTGACGAATCTCACCGACGCCATGAAGAAGCGACTGAACCGGGAGCGCCTGAACGTCGGACGCACGACGTACTCGGACCGGGTCAAATCGATGCTGAAGGAGGCGGCCTCGGGCGCCGTCCGGTCGCGGCTTGCGGACGAGATAAAGCGACGGAGCAAGGGCCCGCCCCGAGACGAGCTCACGTGGATCGACATCGCTCTGGTTGCGCTCACGCATCTGGCGCGCACCGCCGAAGTCATCTTCGTGACCGAGCAGGAGCTCCACCGGAGTCCCGACGTGATGGATCACGCGCGCCGGGATGGCCTCGAGATCGTCCTCGTCACCTCGGCCGAGAAGACAAAGCTCGTCGAGCAGGCCGAAGCTGGGGGCGAGGTCACCCGCACCTTCGAGAACTACGTCGAGGAGTTCAACCAGAGCTTCAGCTATACCTTCGTCGAGCGCGAGCAGCTGACCCCAGAGGAGAGGGAGGTGCTGGCGCTGACAGCAAGCCTGATGAGGTTGGTGGGTGTGACGGCGAAGCGAGGGCCCCGCGTACTGGTTTCCGAGACCATGCGGATGACGGTCGACGACACGGGCGGCGTGTGGGATCCGGAGCTGGTGGCGATCGTGATCAAGCGGGACGTGCTTCGGACGAGGCTCGGTTATGCATCCACGCTCCTGCACGAAGTGGCGCACGCGACCACCGGAACGATCGACGCCACCCGCGCCTTCGAGGCGGTGCTGACCGACTACC
>JALZOM010000037.1 GCA_030913945.1 Actinomycetota bacterium | reverse complement strand
GCGTACAGGAGCCGGTCTGAGGGATTGAATGCGATCGCGGAGAACCTGGCCGGATCGATCCCCTGCGGTATCAGCCGCGTGGATCGCGTCCGCCCGGGGTTCGTCGAGGAGAAGACGCGGATGCCCGCGCGTCCGAGTACGAACCATCGGTGGCCGATCGCGTCGAACGTCGTGCTGCGGGCGCTCGCGATCGGGAGTGCGGGAGCCTCGGTTCTGGTCACGGATGGTTGATCGTCGATGAGGTCATCCGCCCGGATCGAGATCAGGCGGTCCGCAGCCACGCCACTCAAGCGGCCCTGCCCGGCGTCGAACGCGAGGGTGCCCGGTTCCTCCAGCCTCGGAAGCCGAACGGATCCGCGGAGTTCAGCCTCTCTGTTCAGTCGAAGGAGCCTCGTGTGGGTCCTTCCGGGGCCGGCCACCAGGAACTCGTTTCGCTGCGGCACGTACGACAACCCCGCGGGCCGGTTGAGTCCGAATTCGCTCGTGTAGATCGTCCGTATCTCCGCGGCATCTCGCATCCGCGGAAGCTTCGGAGTTGCGCCGGTTGCTGCCACTGCAGGAAGACCGGTCAACGCGAGGCAACAAACCGCCGCGGCCGCTGCGTATCTTCGGGTGCGCCGACGCCCCAGCGCGCCAACCCTCATCTCTCCGTTCGCCGGCCTAGCCCCTTCTCTCCCCACGAAACCTCCCGGTTCCTCATCGAGCCCCGGATCGCGGACCTTGCGGTAGCGAAACCGGAACCGCGCGTCCAGACCGGACATCCGCCGGTGTCTCCCCATGGGAGTCGACGCTAGTCGAGTGCCGTCGTAGGGTCATGCCATCTTCTACGTAGCAAAGGTGATCCTCACGTCGTACAGGCCGTACGGCCCGCGTGTGACGAATCACGCTGCGCGATGGTCTCGGAACGGGGAGTGCGTGGCGGTCCCTTTCTCCTGCCGGCGGCGGGTAGCGTTGCCGGATGTCGACTCGATCTCGGTTTCGCAGCAACGCGTGATGGAGCGCACGATCGGGATCGCTGCGATCGCGGTCATGCTGTCGGTCGGCCTCGTAGGCGTTGCGATCTTAGGGGGCCGACGCCGTTCGCCTGCAGGTTCGCGACGCCACAAGTGGATGACGGGCGCGGTCGTTTCGCTGGCGTTGGTCCTCACGGCGACGCTGGTCCCCGGCGGCGAGATCGAGGACTCGAAGCTTCGCTTGGATCCCCGCTCCGGGCTCGACGAGTTGCAAGCCGTCGGCAACATCATCTTGTTCCTGCCGTTTGGGGCCTACCTGGCCTTGTTGCGGGTGTCTCGAACGAAGGCGATCCTCTTGGGCGCCGGGCTTGCGCTGATCATCGAGGCGGTTCAGTTCTTCCTGATCGAGGGTCGTTACGCAGCGACGAGCGACGTCATCCTGAATGCGGCCGGCGCGACGCTAGGGCATCTCGCGGCCACCAGGCGAGGTCAGGCAAGAGGTCGGATCTCGGACTGACCGTCGCGCGCGAAGCCGCACGCCCCCTTTCGGGCTGGTGGGCGCCTCCTGCATTCGCGGTAGGGCGGCTACGACGCCCTCATCGTGCCCAGCAGGTGCCGCATACCTAGCCTGGGGGTATCGAGCGATGAAGGACGTTCCGGCATGAATCGCATGAAAACCGACATCAAGAGCGCCCCGGCGGGTCCCGTCGCCTCCCGCCGCGCACCCCCGGGCGACCGCTCGGGACCGATCTCGCAGCGGGGTGAAGGCGACGCCGGCTACCCACCCGAGGCGCTGGTCGCGCTCACCGAGTTGCTCGATGACTTCGCCCGGGCCGGGCTCCGGTACTGCCTGTGGAAGAGCAACGTCCGCTTGCCACAGGCTCTCGCCGGGAAGACGGACCTGGACCTTCTCGTGGATCCCAGTCATGCCGGGTCTTTCCGCGACACGATCGAGCGCCACCCGGTCAAGAGGATCGTTCCTCCTCCCGATGCCCGATACCCAGGGATGGAGCACTACCTCGGCTTCGATCGAATGTCGGGCCGTCTGTTCCACCTGCACGTTCACTACGAGCTCGTCTTGGGGGAGCGGTACGTCAAGAATCACCGCCTCCCCCTGGAGCGCGAGTTACTCGACTCGCGGCGGATGTTGTCGGGCGCGCCCGTCCCGTCTGCGGCTCTCGAGCTCTGTGTCCTAGCGGTCCGTGCGCTGCTCAAGTATCGCGGCCGCGACGTGATCAAGGACGTCTTCAAGATCCGGTCGCCTGGTCTACCCGATGAGCTTTACGAAGAGATCCTGTGGCTTCTCGATCAAACCTCTCGTGATGAGCTTCACCGCGCCTTGGCTCGCACCGTGGCGGTGATCCCGTCGAGAGCGGTGAGCGAGTTCCTCGACGCCATCGTCCGCGGGCGGCGGCCCGGTTTCGCACTCTGGCGTTTTCGCCGACTGGTGCGAACGCAGCTAGGCACCTTTCAACGTCATAGTCGCGTGAACGCGCGGGTCGGATATCTCGCTGCCGCGTGGAGCAATCGAACGCGGGTCCGCCGCACGCCTTCCGCCATGCGGCAGATGAGTCCGGCTGGGGGTGGGCGCTCGATCGGCTTGGTCGGCGCCGACGGCGCCGGAAAGTCGACGATCGCGTGGACCCTCTCGTCGTGGCTGAGCTGGAAGGTCGAGTCGCGCGTCTGCTACATGGGGAGTAAGCAGCCTTCACGAGCGAGCACCGCCCTCTACCTGATGTTCCGCGCCCAACGTCGAGGCCACCGGTCGATCGAGCGGCGGCTCGGCCCGGGATCGCGGCTTACGAAAGGGCTCGCTGTCTCGCGCGACGTCACGCTCGGGCTGCACCACCTCTCCATCGGCCGCGACCGGATGCGGCGCTACCGCGCTGCCTTGCGAGAGCGCGAGCGGGGGGCCATCGTGATATTCGACCGGTTCCCGATGGAGTGCCTCAGTCGTGAGCCCGCGGCTCGCCTGCTCGACGGGCCTCAGATCGCGAGATCGGTCAACGCACGTTCGGGCGTCCTAGGTCTGTTGGCCGCTTGGGAGGAGCGGCTGTACGCGCGCTTCAGGCTCCCGGATCATCTGTTCGTTCTCGTCGTGAGCCCCTCCGTATCTCTCGGGCGAAAGCCGGATCATTCGGCAGACCTCCTGCTCGCGAAGAGCGTCGCCGTTGCCGACCTGGCAAGGCTCGCGCTTTCATGCGGAGGCTCGACGCACGTTGGCCGGATCGATGCGGATCGTGCGCTTGACGAAGTGATGCTCGAGGCGAAAGCGAGGCTGTGGGATGCCCTTTGATGTATCACACCAACTCCCGCTCGTGATCGAGTTCGTGGGAGTGCCGGGAGCCGGTAAGTCGACGCTCGTTCGCGAAACCGTGCGGATCCTTCGATCCCGCGGCATCGAGGCGGGGACGATGATCGATCACGCGCGGGGGCACGTGGCCAGGACGTCTCTCGGGCGCGTCGTCTCTAAGGTGAAGCCGCAGCGTTTTCGGGACGCGTGCATGTGGCAGCTCTTCCTCCTTCTGGCGGCGCGTGACGCACTTGGTTTTGCCCGAGAGCGGGCCTCCCTATCCCGCTCGGTCATGCGCATGCAGCGAGGGCGACCGATATCGCTGCCCATGAAGCGACACATCCTTTTCTGGTTCTTCCACCTCGGCGGCCGTCATCGACTCTTATCTAGGCTCTCCGCCCGCGGCGAGGCTCTGGTCGTCGATGATGGATTCCTTCACCGGGCGGTCCACCTGACCTCGTCGCATGTCGACCGGCCGGATCCCGAGTGGATCCGCAACTACGTGGGTTGGGTCCCTCAGCCGGATCTCGTCGTTCACGTCGTGGCCGGATCGCCGACGTGCTCGGGACGCGTGACCGCGAGAGGATTGTGGGCCCACTCCCGGCGTCTATCGAGCGATGATCTCGACAGGTATATCGACGCAGCGGCGGTTGCTACAAAGGTCGCGGTCGCACGCGCCCGGGAGCTCAACTGGGAGGTCGTGGACGTCGAGAACGAGGGCCGCGATCTGTCGGAGGTCACCGATGATCTGAGCTTGGCGATCGAAGCATTCCTGCGTCGCGTTTCTAGTCGCCGAATCCTCGAGCAGGATGTCGTCGCATGATCACGGCCGAACGCATCCCGCACGTGCCTCGACCCGCGCGGATATCAGCGTTCGTTGCGGCGCGGCTCGGAGGAGCGGT
>JALZOM010000013.1 GCA_030913945.1 Actinomycetota bacterium | reverse complement strand
CCGCTTAGCGGTCGACCCCTTGTGGCCACGTGATCCTGAACGAGGTTGCGACGCCACTAAGGCGCCTCCTCGTCGTAGAGCGTGCTCGAATCAGCTGCGGCCTGACCTGTGGCGGGGAGGGGTCGGGACCGCGACGAGCTGGCCAGCTGGCTGGGGGGCCGGATCACGTCGGCAACGATGTATTCGACTGATGATGGATCCACCATGCCGAGATCGACGCGTGCGTAACGCTCGATCCGGGCGGGGCTTTCCAGGCGGGCGGATTCCAGAAGGAGCTCCTCGTGGCGAGCCTGCTCTCGCACCGCCGACTCGCGCACTCTTTCGAGCTTGAAGGCGGATTGGGCAAGGATGACCTGCTCGAGCAGGACGCCGAAGATGACGGCCGCCACGCAGATCGTCACCGTTATCGCAAGCGGAGCGAATCGTCGCTGTGCGCGGCGCTTGATCAAACGGCGAGATTTCCGTCGGGCGACCTCGAGACCCGGACGTTCAACGCGTCGCTGGGGGTCAAGCCGCTCCGGTCGAGCGCTCATGCAGCATCACCACCGACGGGTTCGGCAAGCTTCTCGACAGCGCGGAGCTTGGCGGATCGGGCTCGGGGGTTCCGCTCGGCCTCGTCCGCCGTAGGAACCAGGGGCCGGCGAGTCAACACGCGAACCACTGCGTGTGCGCCGCACGTGCAGATGGGGAAGTCGGGAGGGCAGACACAGCCCTTCGCTGCTTCTGCGAAGGTCCGTTTGGCGATGCGGTCTTCCAGTGAGTGGTACGAGATAACAACGGCCCGGCCCCCGGAGTCGAGTGCATCAACGGCGGCGGGGAGGGCGCGCTCGAGCGCTCCGAGCTCGTCGTTGACCTCGATCCGAAGAGCCTGAAAGGTGCGGCGAGCCGGGTGTCCGCCCGTGCGGCGGGTGGCTGCGGGGATCGCGTTCTTCACGATGTCGGCGAGCTCAGTCGTCGAATCGACCGGGCGAGCATCCACGAGGGCGCGTGCGATCCGGCGCGCGAATCGCTCTTCGCCGTACCGGCTGATCACCCGTTCGAGGTCGCGCTGGCCGTAGTTGTTCACGACGTCGTTCGCCGAGAGGGATTGTGAGGGGTCCATTCGCATGTCGAGGGGTCCGGTGCTTCGGTATCCAAAGCCACGACTCGCTTCATCCAGTTGGGGTGAGGAAACACCAAGGTCGAATAAGACTCCGCGAAGCGGCGCATCCCCGAGTCGTTCCAATATGGTCGGGAGGTTTTCGAAACCGTCACGAACAAGCCTGACTCGCCCCTCGTACGGGGCGAGGTGGGTCCGACTCTCCTCCAGGGACGCCGGGTCCCGATCGATCCCGACGAGCTGCGCGGCAGGAGCGGCGTCGAGGACAAGGCGGGCGTGACCGGCGCGTCCGAGAGTCGCGTCGAGGAAGAGGCCGCCGCCGTGGAGCGCTGGGACCAGGAGTTCCACGACTCGATCGGGGAGGACGGGTTCATGTTCCATAAGAGCGCCTCTGGATCCGGACCGGAGGTCATCGCTATCTCCCCAGAGCCCTGGTTGCGATGGACACCATCCCTAGGACGCCGCCGACAGAAGAGCCGGTGAGCGCCAGCAGGACGATGCTCTGGGACAGCTCGCGCGCCAGACCGTGCTTGGGCAGCGCCTGCGTGATCCTGTTCATCGATCTCCCTCTTCCTAAAAGTCCAACCCCTGGACGAGTTCGTCCAGGCGGCCTTCACTGACTGCGGATTGCTCCTGCTCCCATTTCTCGGGGCTCCAGATCTCGCCGTGATCCAGAGCACCCACCACCACCACTTCGCGCCCGATCCCGGCGTGTTCCCGGAGAGCCTGCGGGACGTTGATCCGCCCCTGCCGGTCCACCTGGTCCTGGTGAGCGCTCGCTGCGATCGCCCGGACCACCTGCCGTGAGGGGCGATCGCTCCGTCCCTGCTGGAGGAGGCGTTGCTCGAGATCCCTCCACCCGGCTCCGGACCACATCGCAACGCACCCGTCCGGCCACATCGCCAGGACGATGCGGTCGTCCTCCAGCTCGTCCCGCAGCCGCGATGGCACGATCAGGCGCCCTTTGGCGTCGATCGAGTGGCGGAACTCCCCGGTGAACGACAACTGGTTCCTCTCTTGTCCCCGGCTCAGGAGCTCGGAGGCGAGGCGGTAGCTCGAGGTATTTCTCCCTCGTGCTCCATTTCCCTCCACTTTGCTCCACTAGGGCGCAAAGCTAGACCCCTGCGCGCCCCGCGTCAACGTTGGGGGCGCAATTACACTTATGTAATTCTGTTGCGCGTGTTGAACCTGTGAATGCTTGTGTACGCATGTGACTGCCTACGACCGGTCTAAACCGGCCCTAATCACCCCAAACGCGCCACAACCGGAACCCAACATCCGATCGGAAGTTTCTTGCGCGGCCCGGGAGCCTGCGGGGGCCGGGCCCACCCTCCGGGAGGCAAAACCTTCTGAGCCTCCCTCCGGGCGACCCGACCTCCTCGGCCGACCCCCGATAGAAACTCACCGGGCCTCCGGCGGATCGGTCCTTCCGCGGCCTACGGCCGATTCCAGGACCCTTGGGAGCCAGCCGGAGGAAGACGCCGTGCCGGAGGGCGACTCAGAAACGGTTTGGAGTCCCGCAGGTGCGGCGGCTTCCGGAGGCGGAGGAACTGGGCCGGCCCCTCCAGGCGTTCGGGCCCGAGGTCGAGGCGGGGGCCCGAAGAGGTCAGGCGGGTTTGAGGGCCCGGGGCAGCTTGAGGTACTGCTCCCACAACGGGTCGACGCGCTCGACGGCGACGACGATCCACACGCTCTCGTGCGGCTGCCGGGGGAGACGCCTCAGATGCATGCCAATGTCGGCTGCGAGGCGATTCTCCTTGCGTGAGTTGCAGGGCCTGCACGCGGCCACGACGTTGTCCCAGGTATGGCCCCCTCCCCTGCTGCGAGGGATCACGTGGTCGACGTTCTCGGCGGTGCGGCCGCAGTACTGGCACTCGAAGTTGTCCCGGACGAGCACGGCCCGGCGCGAGAGCGAGGCTCTTGCCCTATACGGGACCTTCACGTAGTAGTTGAGGCGCACGACGCTGGGGGCTCGTATCTCGAGGGCCTCCGAACGGAACACCTGGCCGTTCGTGTGAAGGACATCCGCCTTCCCCTTCAGGGCAAGCACGAGTGCCCGCCGCACCGGCACCACGCACAGCGGTTGGTAAGACGCATTGAGAACGAGTGATCTTCCCAAGGTGCCAGAAGTATATTCACGCCCCCGAACGAAGTTCGCGTTCCGGGATCGGGCTTGGACGCGAAGAAGCCCGTCGCTCACGACGCCACGCCCTATTCGGATCGCGACGCTGGAGCGCAAGCGTGTCCCCCGGCGCGCCGTTCCTGAGATGCCCCCGGATGAGGGCGTCTTTGTCGAAACCAACCCGTGCCGGCGCGCGATCGATCACCGGCATCCGCTCGGTCGTCTCGGGCAGAGTTTCCGTCTGTGCATATGCCGGCGCTGCCCCGATCACCACTGTCGCCGCCGCAAGCCCTGCCACAACGCGGGCCGCACGCGACCAAGAATCCCTATACAAGGAGAGCCTCCTTCGTCCTGTCTGATCTGCGCCCTCGGCGCCCTCCCGTCGGGAGGGGCGGCCACCGTTACGGCGGCGTATGGGCCCGGGCGCGTGTCATGCCGCCGGTGCCCAACAAAAAGACCCGGCTTCCGCCGGGTCGGCGCTCTTTTCTATTCAGACGACCGTAGCACGTCTGCTAACTACCGCAAGCATCCGCTAACTCCCGCTTGCAACCCTTCCGCCCTGAGCCCGAGCCCGGTTCGGTTAGGCCTCTTGTTCGCGGAGGTACTCGACGTAGCGGTGGAAGGCGAGGTGGTCGGAGCTGACCTCCTGGGTGGCTCCGTCCTTCGTTACCGTGACCGTGTCCAGGGGCCCGCCGGGCGCGTTCCCGTCTTCGACGATGTCGGTGACCTCCCAGCCCTCCTCGATCAGCCCGCGCAGCCTCTCGAGCTCCGGGTCGTCTCCCCAACCGGCCATCTCTCCTCCTCAGACTTGCTGGCGCTCCAGAAAAGCAAGCCGAACCTATACGGGATCCACGAAGTCAGGAAAGTACCCCCAGGTTGTAGCCTAAGAAACCCTGTGGCTCACCGAGGAGAAACCTGATGAGCGATACCGGCGGTAGGGACTTCTCCGCCTTTCAGAAGGCATTCGAAACCATCGCGTCGAACGTCGAGCGCACGATCCAGGGCAAGGGCGAAGTGATCCGCCTGACTCTGGTCACTCTCCTCGCCGAGGGTCACGTCCTGCTCGAGGATGTCCCCGGTGTCGGCAAGACGATGCTGGCGAAGTCGCTCGCCCGCTCCCTCGGCAGCACGTGGGCGCGGATCCAGTTCACGCCCGACCTGCTTCCCTCCGACGTGACCGGCGTCAGTGTGTGGGACCGGAGCAGCGGCAAGTTCGAGTTCAAGCCGGGGGCCGTGTTCGCCAACATCGCGCTGGCCGACGAGATCAACCGTGCATCACCTAAGACGCAGTCAGCTCTGTTGGAATGCATGGAGGAGAGGCAAGTCACGGTCGACGCCACAACACATCTCTTGGGTCAGCCATTCATGGTCATAGCGACGCAGAACCCACTCGAGCACGAGGGCACCTATCCCTTGCCCGAGTCGCAGCTCGATCGATTCATGATGCGACTGTCGGTCGGATATCCCAGCCGGTCTTCGGAATTGCAGATCCTCGAGACACACGGCGGTGAATCACCTCTCGACGAATTGCAGGCAGTGACGGATGAAACGGAAGTCGTCGCATTGATCGAGGCGGCGCGCGACGTGTACGTGGCCCCCACCTTGAAGCGGTACATCGTCGATCTCACCGAGGCCACCCGCGAACATTCAGATATCTATCTGGGAGCGAGCCCCAGGGCCTCTCTCTATCTACTCCGCGCGGCGCGGGCCCTCGCAGCCAGTAGGGCGCGCGACTACGTCGTTCCGGATGACATCAAGGATCTCGCTCTTCCGGTCCTGGCCCATCGCCTGGTCCTCTCGCCGGAGGCCCAGATGCGGGGATCGAGCATCGATGACGTGCTCGAGGGGCTCCTCGGACGAGTGCCGATCCCAGAGCGCGAACAGGCCTAGCAGGAGATCACCGTAGTGCCCACTCCGCGCGGCTGGCTCGTGGCTACTACAGGTGTCGTACTGATCCTCCTGGGGCTTGGCTTCGGATCCACCGCCCTGGAGCAACTGGGCCTCGCGCTGATGGTCTTGCTGGGTATCGCGGTGGCGGTGGTTCGGCTGGGCCGGCATGACCTCGCGGTGTCTCGGACGATCACTCCGCAGCGCGCCCGCCCCGACCAAACCGTCGACCTCACGATAGACATCGTGAACGAGGGACACGGGGCCGCACCGCTTCTGCTGCTCGAGGACCGTCTACCGGCAGGGCTGAGCGGAGGGGCGCGCTTCGCGCTCTACGGGATAGAGGCGAAGGGACGCCGGACCACGTCGCTTTCGCTTCGAGCCACTCGTCGAGGCAGGTACTCCGTGGGCCCGTTGAGCATCTCGATCGTGGACCCCTTCTCACTTGCGCGCATCCGGTCCACCGCCTCCCCGATCTCGAGCTTCCTGGTGCATCCGCGTGTGGAACAACTCACGATGCCGCGCGATTTCGGCGAACGGCGAAGTCTCTCCACCTCGGCCGTCAAACAGCCGACCGGCGCGCGCGGCGAAGACTTCTACACGATGCGCGAGTACGTGGAGGGCGACGACCTGAGAAAGATCCACTGGCCGTCCACCGCAAAGAGAGGCCGGTACATGATCCGACAGGAAGAGACGCCCTGGCACACCCGGGCGACGATCATCCTGGATGATCGCTCGGAGGGGCATGAGGGCTTCGGCGCGGCGTCCTCGTTCGAGCGCAGCGTCGAGTCGGCGGCGTCCCTCGTTGACCTCTATCACCGGTCTGGATACTCGTACCGGCTGGCCGGGGCACACAACATTGGGATCGCTGCGGGCCGCGGATCAGATCACTGGAGCCGGTGCCTGGACCTGCTGGCCGAGATCGGCGCTCAGCGTGGACCCGAGGAGGCAGACGCTCTGTTGCTTCGCTTGACCGAGTTGGAATCGACCTCCTCCGCCGAGGCGGCGCTGCTCGTGGTCGCGGGACACGTCGACGCGAAACACGCCATGGCCTTGACGAGGCTCAAGAGAAGATTCCGTCAGGTGACCCTGGTCTGCTTCCCACCGCATCGTTTCGGGAGCGCCGGAACGAAAGCTCGCTGGGCGGGAGAGCGATCCGTGGTCGAGGTCGTGCGTCTGCTGGGACGTTCCGGGATACGGACGGTGACGTTGGGACCAGATGAATCGATGACGGCGGGATGGGCGACCTTGTCGCAGCCGCGCACGAAACAAGTGGAGGAGACATGGGGTCCGAGACCCGAGCTCGTATAGGGCTCGCAGCCTTGCTCGTAGCAACCCTTTTCTGCTTCGAGCTGCTGTTCGTTAATGGCGACTACGCGGCGCCGGCCTTGCTGGCGATGCTGCTCGCGGTCGGCATTGCGATGGTTGCCCGACGTCTCGGGGTGCCAACCATCATCACGCTGCTGGCCTCGACACTGTTATTGACCTGGTACCTCACTCTTGTGTTCGAGGCGGGCACGACCTTCTATGGTCTGCCCACCCCCGCCGCCGTGAACGGGTTGCGCGCTTCGATGACGGGCGCGTATCAGACCAGCGTCGTCGATTTCGCTCCGGTGCCCGTGCGCCCCGGTTACGTGATCCTCGTGATCGTAGGGTTATGGTTCGCGACGACGATCGCCGAGGTCGCCACCTTCAGATGGCGACACCCACTCGTTGCGAGCATGCCGTCGATCGGGCTCGTCGCGTTCTCGCTGATCGTGGGCTCGGCCGATGCCGCCGGCTTCTTCATCCTGGTGTTTCTCACCGCGCTCCTCTTGTACTGGGGCCTCGAGTCATCACATCGTCTTCGCTCCTGGGGCAGGTGGGTTCCCACGTGGACGGATCGCCCGGCCGAGGAGCCGCGCTCTGTTACCGCCCGCGTCGCTCGTCGGATGGGGGCCTTGACCCTTATCGCAGCGCTTGCCGCCCCCCTACTGCTGCCGGCCCTCGAGGAGGGTGTGCTCGCGTGGAGGAACCAGACGGGAACCGGATCGGGAGGGCTGGGAGGGCGCGTCGACGTCCTCGTCAGCCTGCAGCCGGAGTTCTTGACGCAGAGCGACAAGGACCTGTTCACCGTTAGCTCTGAGGATCCCGCCTACTGGCGGCTAGTGTCGTTGACGCGTTTCGATGGGAACACCTGGCGACCGGGCGACACCGCCCGCTTCTCGCTCTCGGGTCAAGCGAGCATCGACGATCCGGGCGGGCGTCCGCTCAACCAGACGTTCGACCTGACGGCCCTCGAGGGGGAGTACCTACCCGCTGCTACTCAACCGCTAGACGTTGATTTCACAGATGAGGAACCCGCCTCGGATGTCATGGTCGACGCCGAAACATTCGACCTGCAACTGAGTCAGGATGTGCAGGGCCTCACGTACACGGTCGAGTCAGTCGTCCCCGATGCGAGCTTCGGGGAACTGCGACGCGACCGCGCGGGAACGCTCTCGAACGACGATTACACGGAGTTGGGAGACCCGCTTTCGGATGAGGTCCTCGACCTACGCGACGAATGGATCGACGGCGCGGGGAGCGATCTCGAACGGCTCATTGCGATCCAGGATCGCTTCAGAGGATTCGGCTACGACATCAACGTCGAGCCCAGCGCGTCGACCGACTACCTCACGGAGTTCCTCACGAGGGTGAAGACCGGGTATTGCCAGCAGTTCGCCACTGCCTTCACCCTGCTGGCCCGGTCCCTCGGTTATCCGGCCCGGGTGTCGGTCGGCTTCCTCCCGGGCACCGAGGAATCCGAAGGCACCTGGGTGGTTCGAGGCACCCACGCTCATGCGTGGCCGGAGGTGTACTTCGAAGATGCCGGCTGGGTGGCGTTCGAGCCCACCCCCCGAGGAACCACGACGCCTGTTCCGGCCTACACGGTGCCTCCGAACGAGTTTCTCAGGAGCGTGGTCTTCGGTCTGGAGGGAGGTCCGGGGCAGACCGCTCCCGGTCAGGGCCAGGGAATTCCGCAACAGGACCAAGGGCTGGGCGAGGGAGGAGCACGGCGGCCGATCGAGGCTCCCCGGCCCACCACGCCCGAGGACGGTGCCTGGCGTGAGGCGTTCGGACGGCTCCTGACCGTCGTCGTGATCATCGTAGCCGCCTTCCTGCTGTTGGTGCCGCTCATCAAAGAGCTCCGCATCCGCCGTCGGTACCTGGCCGCCCCAACGCCCGCCGATGCGATCCGGGCCGCGTTCGAGCATTTCGAAGACGAGGCCGCCGAACTGGCCGTGGCTCGAAGAC
>JALZOM010000189.1 GCA_030913945.1 Actinomycetota bacterium | reverse complement strand
CCTCCGATCTGACCACGGCGGTTGCAGAATTCCAACGCCGCCGTGATGTTGTGATGGGTCAGTTGGAGGGACTGCCCGCCATCAGCGCGTCCGGTGGGTGGGCCCTTCTCCTCGACACTGAAGCCATGGACATTTCACCATCCGACGCTTCGAAACGGCTTCTCGAACAGAAAGTGGCTGCGACGCCGATGACGGCGTGGGGAGAGACGATTGCCCCTAGACACGTTCGATTCGTCTTCAGCAGGGAACCGGTCGAACGATTGCACGAGCTAGGAGACCGGGTTCGGAAGGCCTTGACCTGACGCGGTCCGCCAAGGCTGTCGCTGAGGAGGTGAAAGAGCTGTTGATCACAGGTCAGTAGAGACGGTTGGAGCGGCGCGCGCCGCGAGCCTCATCGCAGAGATGGGGTGAGAGAACGAGAGGAGCAAGAGGATGGCAGGGATAGAGAAGAAGAGCTTCGAGTCTCCCGACGAGACGAGGACACCGGACAAGTCGACCGTGGCGGTGGTGCACCTGGGGACGGTCAGTGCCGGTCGTCTCACGGCGCAGCCCGGCTGGAAATGGTCGGAGTGCATCAAGCCGGTTGTCGGAACCGACTCGTGCCAGGCGCGTCACGTCGGCGCGGTGCAGTCGGGGCGGCTTCGCATCGCGCATGACGACGGCACGGAGGTCGAAGTCGGCCCAGGCGACGCGTACGTCATCGAGCCGGGCCACGATGCCTGGGTGCTGGGGGACGAGGACTACGTGGCGTTCGAGTTCGAGAGTAAGACCGCGCAAGATTACGCTACGCCGTGACCGAGGGAACGCTCGGCGCGAACATCATCGAACTGGTCGACGTCGATGCGCTTCGGGAAGAGATAAAGAAGAAATACCGCGAGGTCGCTGATGCACCGACGACCGAGTTCCACTTCCACACCGGACGGCAGCACGCATTGCGCATGGGCTACCCCGAGTCACCTCTAGATCAACTCTCGGAAGAAGCGACCGAGGCGTTCGCGGGTGTCGCGAACCCCTTCTATTGGGGGCTGCCGCAAGCAGGGGAGCACGTCGTGGACCTTGGGTCGGGGGCCGGCATGGACAGCTTCATCGCCGCGATCGCTGTGGGACCCGAAGGTCGAGTGATCGGCATCGACATGACGTCTGAGATGCTCGATCGAGCCACGCGTCTCGCGCGAGAGCTCGAGCTGGACAACATCGAGTTCCGGCTGGGACTCATCGAAAACCTACCGATCGATTCCGGGTGGGCCGATGTCGTCATCTCCAACGGGGTGATCAACTTGTGCCCCGACAAGCTGCGCGTCTACAAGGAGATCCATCGGGTATTGAAGCCTGGTGGTCGCATGACGATCGCGGATATCTGTGTGGAGAAACCCGTGCCGGCGGCAGCTCTCAAGGACATCGACCTCTGGACCGGCTGAATCGCCGGTGCCCTGCCGTGTGCAGGGTGGGAGACCGTGATCAGCGGTGCAGGTCTGGTCGAAGTAGTACTGGCGGGTCAGGTCGACACCTTTGGTGGCGCCAGCGGTGAAGAGAAGGCGCGTCAGTTCGGCACCTCCGGCTACGCGATACGTGCGCTCAAGAACGAACCGCGCGACTCGCACCCGAATCAAGCGTGATGGTTGACCTCGGCGAGCGTAACCTTCCGACCGGCGAGTAATAAGAGCGGCGCGTCATCCGTTCGACGCGCCGCTCTTGCTGCGTGAACCTCCTACAGCTCCCCCCGGTCCTCAGTAGCTGAAGGTGGTCGCGGCCTCGTCGCCGATCCAGTCCCACATGGGGACGGTGCCCCCTATCTCCGCGTTGCTGAGAAGGTTGTCCTTGTCGAGCTTGCGGGCGTCGAAGCAGATCGGGCACACCAGGAAGCGGCCACCCGCACTCTCGTATCGGTCGATCAGATCGGCAAGTGGTGGACAGCCATCGCACGCGACGGCGTGGGCGTACTCCGGAATCGCGACCCGGACCGCCTCCTTGGTGAGGAACATCAGGGTAGGACGTCCCTTCTCGGCGGCTCCCACCGCGACGAGAAACGCCACCGTCACCTTTTCGGAGTCCTCCAGTCCCGTTGCAAGGCTAATGACCGCTTTGTTGCTCATTCCGTATCCTCCTGTGTCGAACCAAGCGTCACGTCGCGGCGGGGGTCACGATCGAGGGCCATACGCCGCCCCGAGGTATAAACCCTCATGGAGGACGCTTTGGCCTGGCCCGTCACCTGCGCTTTCGCAGTGTCCTACCGTGCGTCGCTCGTGGCAAGGTCACAAAACGGACGCAGCGTGGAAGTGTTTTCAGAAGATGACAGGGCATCACCTTCCTCCCCCCCAGAAACCATTTCGTTCCAGTGCGCTAGGGTGAGCCTGACCTGCTCTGCAGTGCAATCGCCCGGGGGGTGATGCCAAGCCGACGGCGTTCGACATCCATGTCTTTCGTAGGCATGAAAATCGACTCAATCAGGGGGGAATTACATGAATCGCCAACTTCGCTTGTTACTCGTCACGGTGATGGTGCTCGCGCTGTCGGGGGGTGGCGCCGGGGCCAGGGCGGACGATCCCGAAGACCACGGAGCAACCGGGCAGCAAGGCCCCACCATCCAGAGCAAGAACGTGAAGCTTCTTGCCAACGTGCCGAAGTCGACATCGGCGACCCAATCCGATCTGGCGTTCGACGGCAATCTCGCCTACGCGGGGAACTACGACGGTTTCCGAGTCATCGACTTCTCCGAGAAAGAGGCACCCGTCGTCATGACGGACTTCCGCTGCCCCGGCGCTCAGGGCGACGTCTCGATCTACCGGGGATTGCTGTTCTCATCCGTGGACGGACCGCGGTCCAACGACACGTGCAACAGCACATCGGTGAGCGCCAGCACGGCCGGAGCATGGGAGGGCGTACGCATCTTCGACGTGAGCGACCCCGCGTCGCCAACACTCGAGAACGCGGTTCGGACCGACTGCGGTTCGCACACCAACACGATCGTTCCCGATGGTGACACGGTCTACGTCTACGTGTCGTCCTATCCGATAGGTGCTGCCGCGCAGGGGCCGAACTGTACGCAGCCCCACGGCTTCATATCGATCATCAAGGTGCCCGTCGGCGATCCCGGGGCCGCTACGGTCTCCAAGTACCACCTCGACCCCGCGACCGAGCTCGCCGTGTATCCCCTGGCGGGCGGCCCCTTCAGCTTCAAGGCATGCCACGACATTAGCGTGTTCACGGGCATCGATCGCGCCGGCGCAGCCTGCCTGAGCGAAAGTCAGATGTGGGACATCTCGGATCCCGAGCACCCTCAATTCCTGTGGAGATTCGACGATCCGGTCGTCAATCCCGCCAACACCGATCTGTGGCACTCGGCTTCGTTCTCGTGGGACGGAGAGGTCGTGGCGTTCGGCGACGAGTCGGGGGGCGGCGGAGCTGCGCGCTGCGCGAACCCAAACGATCAGCAGGGCCGCATCTGGTTCCTGGACGTGGACACGGGGGCATTCCGCGACAACTACAAGATCCCGCGGTCCGAGACGGGAACGTGCACGATGCACAACTTCAACTTCATCACGCTGCGGAACGGGCGCAAGGTTCTCGTGTCGTCGGCGTACACAGGTGGCACGACGGTGGTCGACGTCGATGCGCTGCTCGGAGGGGCGAGCGAAGCACAATCGGAGATAGGCTACTACAGGCCACACGGCGGAAGCGCGTGGTCCTCGTATTGGTACAACGGCTTCATCTACACCAACGACATCTTCCGGGGCGTAGACCTGCTTAACTTGTCCGACAAGGCCAGCGCAGGGGCCCGGAAGCTGCCGTCCATGAACCCACAGACTCAGATCAACCTCATCCAGTAACCAGGGAATCATCATGCGAGAGGGCCCTCGAGCGACGGGGCCCTCTCCATGTTCTCGATGGAGGCGCGGAACCCGTGCCCACGACGAAAAGGAGAACAGTTTGCGTTCGACCACTCGATGGGCGATAGCGCTTGGCGCTGCAACTGCGTTGTTTATGACGGCGCTCCCGGCTGCGGCCGACCACGACGCGCGCCCGCACACACAGAACCTGCATGCAAAGGGCCACAGCCCGCATCCTGCGACGTTCTTCGGACAACCTGACGGGGTCCGGCACATCAGCTCGGACCTCGCCTTCTGGGGCCACCTGGCGTTCAACGGGAATTACAACGGGTTCCGGATCGTCGACATCTCGGACCCCGATAATCCGACCGAGATCGTCCACCAAAGGTGCAACGGAGACCAGGGAGACATCGTGGTCTGGAACGACATCCTGGTCCGCGCGTGGAACTCCAAGAAGTCGACCGCTCGGACGTGCGACGGCGAGACGGTAGCCGCGGGGTTCGAGGGCGTTCACGTCTTCGACATCAGCGACCCGACCAACCCCGACCTCGTTTCAGAGGTCGCATTGCCGTGCGGCTCCCACACCCTGACGGTGGCCGGGACCTCCGGGAGCGACCTGGTCGTCTACAGCAACAACTCGAGTAGCTCGGGGTGTGTCGACGGCACCCGTGCCAACGACGATCCGGTCGGCGATTACATGGATGTGCTCACGGTCCCGCTTGCGAGTCCCCAGAACGCGAGCCTGCTCCGGAGAGAGGCGCTCGCCGGGCCCACAACCGACGTTCGCACCGGTTGTCACGATGCCGGCGTCATCCTCGGAGACGTCAACAAGGCTGCCTGTGCGAGCGCCGACACGATCAACGTGTGGGACATCGGCGCGAACGACACGCCCGGTGGCAGTCCCGAAGATCCGCAGCTCTTGTTCACGATATTCGAGCCCGGCGTCGGCACTGCCGGCACGAACGGCCGGTGGCATTCGGCCGGGTTCACCTGGGACGGCGAGGTGTTGGTTGCCGGTTGGGAGCCCGGAGGGGGAGCCGAGCCCGAATGCCAGTCGACCGATCCGGACATCGACAAGAGCATGTTCTTCTACGACGCCGACACCGGCGCGAAGCTCGGCACGTGGGTTCTCCCCCGTCCCCAGGACGGCGCCGGAGAGAACTGCACGGTCCACAACTACAACATGGTGCCGCTGCGGAGCGGTCGGTACGTCGCGGTGAGCGGCAACTACCAGGCGGGAACCTGGGTCACCGACTTCACCGACCCGGCGAACCCCATCACCGTCGCGTGGTCGGATCCGCCGGCCCTCACACCCCCCGACCTCGGAGGGGCGTGGTCCGCGTACTGGTACAACAACTTCATCTACGAAAGCGAGATCACCAAGGGTCTGAACGTCTTCAGGCTTAGCGACACAAGGATCGGTGGGGCGCTTCGGCTCGGCCATCTGAACCCGCAGACCCAAGAATTCTCGATGGACTAAACGGATATGCCTCTCGTGGGGCGGGTGCCACTGCCGCCCCACGAGGCAACCGACGAGCGCGCTCTTGCCGGATGGGCTCAGCAACGGGGGGAGAGCGCGTTTCCATCACTGGCGAATGCAGATGAGCGCCGCTATCGGCAATGTGAATAAGCTCCGCTGCGGAGGAGCGGGGGCGCGTTGAGC
>JALZOM010000183.1 GCA_030913945.1 Actinomycetota bacterium | reverse complement strand
GCCACGATGAGTCCGCCGATCGCCGCAGGGACGATCATGATGTGCACGACCAGCAGTCTGCCGATGATGTCCTGGGCGGGGAACTCGCCGCCGAAGACGAGGAACGCGATCCACGATCCCACCAACGGCATCGAGAGTGCGATCGAGTGGGCGATGCGCAAGCCCGTGCCCGACAGGAGATCGTCCGGCAGGGAGTAACCGGTGAATCCGTTGAAGATCCCGAGCAACAACAGGGTCACGCCGATGATCCAGTTGATCTCGCGCGGCTTCCGGAATGCTCCCGTGAAAAAGATCCGGCACAGATGAACGACCATAGCCGCGATGAATAGTAGGGCCGCCCAGTGATGGATCTGCCTCATGACAAGTCCCGCGCGCACATCGAAGCTGAGCTCCATCACCGAGTTGTAGGCCTGCGATACCTCAACACCCTGGAGAGGTTCGTAGGAACCCTGATAGACGACCTCCCCCGTGCTGCCCTCGAAGAAGAGGCTCAGGAAGACGCCGGTGAGGACGAGGATCACGAACGCGTAGAGCGCGATCTCGCCGATCATGAACGACCAGTGATCCGGGAACACCTTGTTCAGCGCTTGTCTGGCGAAGGATGACGCCCCCAATCGTTCGTCCATCCCGCGAACGAAGCGCTTAATCACGGTCACGGTCCCAGAAACCCGGGCCAACCGGCTCGGTGAAGTCCCCGGTGGCCACCAGGTATCCGTCGTCGTCGAAACCAAGGGGCAGCTGGGGAAGCGGTCGCGTCGCCGGCCCGGCCGTCGGTTCCGCGCCTTCGAGCACCTTGAAGACCGACTGATGACACGGGCAGAAGAGCTCCCGCGTTTCCTGCTGGTACAAGCCCACGGGGCACCCCGCGTGCGTGCAGATCTTCGAGTAACCGACGAATCCCAGAGGCGCCCATCCTTCGCGCCCGGGAGGGTCTTCGTACTCCCCCTCGTCCAGACGGATGACGATGGTCTGCGAGTCCGCCGCGTCCACGTGACCTTCGGGGAAGACCGTCAGCAGCCCTCCCACGTCGAGGTCGTTCACGGTCAAGGGTGTTCCAGCGCGCGTGACCGCACGCGCTCCCGGCGTCCAGTGCGTCTTGTAGAGCTCACGTCCGGGACGCACCCCGAGCGACCGGATCGGGAACAGGGCTGCGACACCCAGGGCGGCGACGGCAGCCCCCAGCATCTTGAGAAGGAAGCCCCGGCGTTCGACCGGCTCGGGATCGCCTTCGAACGCGGCCTCGGCCTCATGCCGGTCGACGGGCGTGTCGTGCAGCGGCTTGCGTCCTTCGACGAAGGGTCCCTTCGGGAGGAGCTCCGATGCCCATAGGCCCAGACCCACCGCGATCCCCCCGAGCGCGATCGCCAGCAGGGTTCCCTCGAGTTGCGGCTGCCCGCCCAGGAAGTACACGACCGCAAGCGCGAGAGAGGCGCACGCGCTAACGATGAATCCGATCGCGATCCATCGCACGGCCGCCTTCTGTCGGTTCCGCTCGGTCACGGCGGCCTCGTTCTCGTTCCGCTCGGTCACGACGGCCCCGACTTCGTGCCGAGGAGTCGCGCTATTGCCAGGAGCAATCCGATACCAAGCACCCAGGCGACCGCGCCTTCCGCGACCGGACCGATGCCGCCGAAGGGCGCACCACCTCGATTATCGGGATGCTGCAGATAGACGACGTACCGCACGATCGAATCGATCTCCTCGTTCGAGAAGGTCTCGTTGCCGAACACCGGCATGGTGCCCGGCCCCGTGATCATGGCCTCGGCAATCTCGGTCGGACTGGAGGCGTCCACCTCCGGCGCGATGTTGGCGCGCGGCTCGCTCGCATACGTTGCCGTGTTTCCGGTCTCGTCTCCGGTCGCCAACGCCCCGCCCGCTCCGGATGTGGAGTGACAGGCTGCGCAGTTCTCTTGATAGAGCTCGAGACCCATTTGTAGCTCTGCTTCGTCGAGTTTCAGGTCGGGGATATCGGGTCCTGTCTGGCCGAACGAATCGACGTACTCGACGATGGATGCGATGGCCTCGTCGTCGTATGAGGGTTCCGCTCGCTGCACCCTCTGCTGCGGGAAGTCCAGCGGCATCCGACCGGTCGTCAGCACGAAATGTGTCAGCGCGGAACCGTTGGTCCCATCGAGAAGGGAGGGTCCCCGGTCCGTGCCATCTCCCTCTGATCCGTGACACCATCCGCAATCCCGCTGGAACAGCCTCTCGCCGCCGGCACCCACCTCCTCCGCCGCCTCTATCGCCGGGCGGAAGGGGGTGGTGGGCTCCTGTTGATCGCTGCAGGCGCTCAGCATGAGCACCAGTGTCGCCGCGGCCGCTACCCTCCGGCTCACGGGCGCTCCCTCGTGTCCGCGGTGACTACCTCATGTGGCGGTAGGCGCCGATCCATCTCCCTCATCCATCCAAGGAACAGCGTTGCCATGATCGCGACGTACAGACCTCCCATCGGGACCCACATGATCACGCCGGCGAGCTGCTGATCCGTTAGGGGGTCCAGGCCCCATGCCACGGCGCGGTGCGCGTGCGTGGGATACAGCGGTTGCGTTGCGAAGGCGAGGACGGCACCGAGGGCGGCGCTCTGGAGCCCGGTTGCGAAAGTTAGTGCGATCGCGGCCGCGTGACGCATATGGCGGGAACGACGGGGCACCACGACCGCCCAGAACAGCAGCGCGGTACCGAGGAAGCTGAGGTGTTCGAGACGGTGTCCGACCTCGCTCCTCAGAGCCCAGTCGTACGGTCCAGGGAGATGCCATACCCACAACGCGACGGCTCCGAGAACCCAGACCATCGGCGGGTTGGCCACGCATCGCCGGATGACCCTCGAGAGGCGCAGGACCCCGTCCGCGCGGAGACGCTTCTGGAGCGAAGAGGGGAGTGCCAGCATGATCGGGAGTCCGGGCCGGGCGAAGGCGATCAGAGGAGCTGCCACGACGATCAGCACCACGTGTTGGACCATATGCGCCGATAGCAACGTCTCTGCGAGAGCATGGCCGGGCGACGAGACGGCCACCGTGATGATCGCCAGCCCCGAGAAGAAGGCGACCGATCTGACGACTTCCGGTGCGCTCGAGGCCGAGCGCGATCCTATCTCCCTCGTTCCCCTGGCGAAGAGAAACGCTGTGAGCACGACAGCGATCCCCAGCAGCGGATCGAAGTCCCATGTTCCGAACCAGGCGCGGTCGATGAGGGGCGCGTGCGCCAGGTTCATATCGAATCTCCGCACGCGTTCAGGAAGAGGAGGGGGATGAAGCCCACGGCTATCGCCATGATGAAGAGTCCGTTCACGAATAACGCGCCCCCCGCCATCCACGTCGCTCGGTGTCCCTCGGAGGTGTCCGTGGTTCTCCGGAGCTTCCGGTAGCACCGGATGGTGGCCAGCAACGCCAGAAGCCCGATGAGGAGAAGCGCCGCATCCATGAACAGGATGAACGTTTTGGTGCTGATCCCGTAGACCTGCCCGCGCCCTGAGCCTTCAGCGCCGCCCGCACAAAGGATCTCGTTGAGGTCGGGCGCGATGAAGACCTGCGTGGCCCAGGCGATCGGCGCACCCAAAAGCCCGAACCATAGGAGGCCAGATCCTCGAGTTTCGTCTCGCGTGATCGTGTGCGCCATGCCGATCCCCTAGAAGTGAGGTGAGAGGTAGATGGTGAACAACACTCCTGCCCACACTGCGTCGACGAAGTGCCAGTACATCGCGAAGTTCTGCACGGTTACGTGTCTGTGCTCGTCGAAGTGCCCACGCCATGCGCGCACTTGAGTCCACAGGCTGAAGAGAAGCCCGACGGCGACGTGAGCGCCGTGTAAACCGGTGAGGCCGTAGAAGAGCGAGCCGTAGACGTTGGTGCTGGGCGAGAACTCGTGAAGCGTTTCCGGGTACTCCACCGCGATCTGGATCATCAAGAAGGCCGCGCCAAGGATGAACCCCAGGAGGAGGCCGACCTTCAAGCGACCCTGTTTGCCCTTCTTGATCCCGGAGTCCGCGAGGTGCACCGGGATGCTGGAGGACCACAGGATCGCAGTCATGATGAGCGGAAGCGTGAGCGAGGGCTTGGCGATGTCACCGGGAGGCCACACGATGGAGCCCGAGGTGAAGCGCAGGTAGAAGTAGCTCGAGATGAGAGCGCCGAACAAGGTGGCTTCGGTCGCGATGAGGCCCACCATCCCCCACCACCCGAAGGCGCGCGTTCCCGAGGTGTGATGGGGGAGCACGACTTCGGTCGATCTATCGTCGGCGGCGCGGGCGCTCATCGCGTGTCCACCTCTTCGTCGACGGGTACTCGCGTCGTGTCACTCATGTCTCTTGCGTCTCCCCGCTCGGCCAGAACCATCCGGCGAGACCGACCAGGGTTCCCACGGCGCCCACGCCCGCCAGCAGCCAGGCGTCGAGCAGGATCGCATACGCGAGGACCAGGAGGGCCATGGTGAGGGCGAACGGCCAGGGAGTTGCGTGGGGCATATGCGCGATCGCCTGTGGTCTGGCGTCGAGCACGCTGGTGATGAGTACCTGGTGCCCCTCTGCCAGCTCGAGCCCGAGGGCGGGCTTCTGCGCTGGTTCGTGTAGCTCGGGCTGGTCCCACATCGGCTCCTTGGTCCTGATCGTGGGGATCGCCGCGAAGTTGTATGAGGGAGGCGGAGACGTCGACGCCCATTCAAGGGTCTCTCCATCCCAGGGATCGTTACCGGCGGGAGCACCGCTGAGCTGACTGCGCACGAACGCGAACACCGTGAACAGGACGCCGAGCGCGAGCGTGAATGCACCGATCGACGAGATGAGGTTCCCGACCTCCCAACCCAGGCCGGCTTCGTAGGTGTAGATGCGACGCGGCATGCCGAGGAGCCCGAGGATGTGCTGGGGGAAGAAAGCGACGTTGAAGCCGATGAACATCAGCCAGAAGCTCGTCTTCCCTAGGACTTCGCTCATCATCCGGCCGGTCATCTTCGGGAACCAGTGGTAGAACGCGCCGAAGATGGGGAACATGGACCCGCCGACGAGGACGTAGTGGAGGTGTGCCACGACGAAGTACGTGTCGTGTACCTGCTGGTCGAAAGGTACGAGGCCCAGCATGGGGCCGGTGAGACCTCCGATCACGAAGATGAAGATGAACCCGAGCACGAACAGGCCCGAGGTCCGCAGTATCGGTTTCCCCGTCACGAGGGTGGCCAGCCACGCGAAGACCTGCACCCCCGTAGGGATCACGACCATCATGCTCCCCGCGGAGAAGAAGCTGAGCGTCAACCCCGGCAGGCCGTCGGCGAACATGTGGTGCACCCACACGCCGAACCCTATGAGCGCGGTGGCCATCTCGGCCAGGACGATGTAGGTGTATCCGATCATCGGCCTGCGGGCCATGGTAGGGATGATGGCCGACGCGATCCCGAACGCGGGAAGCACGACGATGTAGACCTCGGGGTGGCCGAAGAACCAGAACAAGTGCTGCCACAGGACCGGGTCGCCACCTCCCCCGGGTTCGAAGAAATGGAAGCCGAACTTGCGGTCCAGCTCGAGCATCGTCACCGCCAGAGTCAGCGTCGGGAGAGCGAAGACGATCGAGATGGCCATCGCGAGCTCGCCCCAGACGAAGATCGGAACCCGGTTGAGCGACATACCGGGAGCCCGCATCTTCAGGATGGTGACGATGAAGTTGATCGCCCCGCCGGTAGACGAGATGCCGAGCAGGATGAGACCGAGGCAGTAGAAGTCGATGTTGAGTCCTGGACTGAATTGCTCCGACGCGAGCGGTAGATAGTTGAACCATCCGTCGTTGGGGGCCGCGCCGACCAGGAAACTTGAGTAGAAGAAGAGCCCGCCGGCCACGAATAGCCAGTAGCCGAAAGAATTGAGTCGGGGGAAGGCCATGTCTCTCGTCCCGATCATCAGGGGCACGAAATAGTTGCCGAATCCCGACAGCATCGGCATGGCGAACAGGAACATCATCGTTATCCCATGCATCGAGAAGAGCTGGTTGAAGAATTCGGGTTGGACGATCTCGAGGTTTGCGTCGATCAACTGGGTGCGGATGAGCAGCGATTCGATGCCGCCCAGAACCATGAACACGAACGAGGTGTAGATGTATTTCAAGCCGATCTTCTTGTGGTCGACCGTCGTTAGCCAGCTTGCCAGTCCGGGGCGTTCCGCCCAGATCACTCCGAGTCGTGCGGCAAGTGTCGCCATCAGTCCAGTCCCTCGAGGTAGTCGAGCAGGCTGGTGAGCTCGTCGTCCGTGAGGTCTGTGGGCGGCATCGCCACGCCCGGTTTGATGGATTGTGGATCCGTGATCACGCGCTCCAGGTTGTCTCGATCGTTCGGGATGATCCCGGAGAACAGGGTCTCGCGATCGCCGAGGTGCGTCAGGTCCGGCCCCACCGTGGCCGTTGCCTCGGTCCCGCGGATCGCGTGGCAGCCGGCGCACGTGCTGTTCAGGAACACCTCACCCCCGTCTACCGGTGATGTTGCCGCGTCGGCCGCCTCGCCCCCCATCCATTCCTCGAAGGCGTCCGGCTCCTCGGCGACGACGTAGAAGGCCATCTTTGCGTGCTGCAGACCGCAGAACTCCGCGCACTGACCCCGGTAGCGACCGGGCTCGTCCGCTTCGAGCCACAGGTAGTTCTCCCGGCCGGTGACGTGGTCGATCTTGCCCTGGAGCTGTGGGACCCAGAAGCTATGGATGACATCGGCGCTCAGCAGTTTCATGCGAACCGGTTCACCGGTTGGGATGTGTATCTCGTTGGCGGAGATCGCCCCATTCGGGTAACGGATCTCCCACCACCAGTCGTGGCTGACCACCTCGAGAGTGATGTCTGCGGTTCGGCCGCGTTCGGATAGATCCGACATGTCGCGCAGGGCGACGATGAATACGCCGATCAGGATCACAGCCGGGAGGACGACCCCGGCGAAGATGATGAAGGGATCGCCCCACGACACGTCTCTCTCCACGGTGACCCGTCGCCGGCTGCGAAGCACCGTCACGAGTAGGAAGCCCACCACCACGAGGAATACGGCAGTAGCTATCCAGAGAAGCAGCCACCACAGGCTCTCGACCCGTGACGCGGCCGGGCCCCGAGGTTCGAGGATCGAAGGGGAGTCGGCATCACACGCAGCGAGAACGAGGAGACACAACGCGAGAGTGAGCGCGAGGCGTGCCGGTGCCGCGCGGAGCTTGAAAGTCCGCGACTCGCTACGTTCGGTTTGCGTCGAGAGCTCCCAGCGCTGCGTGACTCACCAAGCCTCCGGGGGCCGATTGTGCCTGCACGCGAGCCCGTGACGCAAATCGACCGGCAGGGTTGCTCAGCTCTCGGTGATCTCGATCGCGTACACGAACACCGGCACCTTTGGTTCCACCGCCCCGGCAGAGCCTTCAGGCGCGTCGGCGTTGATCGGGACCTTGCCGAGCGTTTGGAGCGTGGCCCAGGAACCTTCGTCGACCAGACCGAAGATCGTGTAGTTCGGCGGATAGGTCGCGGGCTCCGGGTTGCCCTCCTGGGCCCCCTCGTAATCGTGGATCACGATGAAGAACTGACTGCCGCCGGTGCCGGGACCGGCGTTCGCCATCCCGACCACCCCGTAGACGTAATCCTCGGGTTTCACACCACCCAGCTCGTCGGGGATCGAGTAGCCCGGATCGTCGGGCGCCTCGCCGTTCACACCGTTCGGATCGCCGGTCTGGAGGACTGCGTTCTGCTCGATGCGGTGCCATGGGAGTCCATCGAAGTAGCTCTCGCCCGCGAGGAACACGAAGTTGTTGACTGTCGTGGGAGCCACTTTCTCCAGAAGGTCCATCTCGATCTCGCCGCATGAGGTCTGGATGACGGCGCCGTAGTCGACTCCATCCTCCAGTTGCATGTCCGGACGAGATTCGAACTGGGGCACCTGACCCTCGGGCGCGACGGTCTCTTCGCAACCCTCGGGCAGGGAGGGCCCGGACGCTTCCTGTGGCGCAGCGGGGTCGTCTCCGCCGAGGAAGCTCCCCACCACGATCCCGACGAGTGCCACCAGGACCAGGGCGATAACCCCGAGACGGATCAGCCTCCTGCGCCTCAGGGCTGCAGCTTGTTGCGCCAGGACCTGATCCCGGTGCTCTTTCTTGCGCGCTCGCTTATCCGGTCTATGAGCCAATGTTCCTCCACCGTTGCCGGCGCCGCTTCGGTCGTTCCTCTCTCGCGGGCCCCGAATCGATCAGGCGAGCGAGATGATAGGCGACGGCCGCCCGGAAGGACTCCGCTCCGACCGGCGAAGGGATCAGCGAATCGGCTATCCCGAGCTCGACCAGTTGTCCGGCCGTCGGCTTGAGGAGGTCCGCCGCGTCCGGCCCCCGAGCGGCATCGCGCCAGAGGATCGCAGCGGCGGCTTCCGGAGCGATTACCGAGAAGATGGAGCCCTCGCAGGCAAGCAGGACATCACCGGCGGCGAGGGCCAGGGCTCCGCCGCTTCCACCCTCTCCCGTCACCACGGCCAGGACGGGGACCTTGGCGCCGAGGATGGCGTCCAGGCACCGGGCGATGCTCCAGGCGATGCCATGAGCCTCGGACTCCTCGGACGGATCGGCTCCGGGGGTATCTATCAGCGTCACCACGGGGAGGCCCAGTCGTTCCGCCACGCAGATGCAGCGGGCGACCTTGCGGAAGGCCCCCGGTCCGGACGCTCGCGCTCGGTCCGTAGCGATCAACAGGGCCGTTCGTCCCCCGAGGCGGCCGATGGCGCATACGGTCCCGGGGTCGTCATGGCCGGCGCGATCGCCCTTGAGGTCGACGGTCTCGTCGCTGAGCGCCGCGATCAGGGCCCGCCCGCTGGGCCGCTCGGGGGCGCGGGCGCGCTGGACCACGTCCCACGCACCTCCTTCTCCGGCTGCTGGGGATGGACCGGGTGCGGTCACCCCCTGCGGCGTATCGGGGGCCAGAACCCCCAAGGTTCGGGCGATCAGCTTCGAAGCGTCTCCCGGCGCCACCAGCGAATCGACCATCCCGTTGCCGAAAGCGGCCTCTGCGGTGTGCGAGGACGGACTCAAGGAGCGGCCGGTGAAGTGCTCCGTCACACGGGGGCCCGCGAAGCCGAGGGTCGCGCCCGCCTCGGCGAAGGTGACGTCGGCGAGTCCGCCCAGGCTCGCAAGCACCCCGCCGGTCGTCGGATCACCGAACAGCACCACGAAGGGCGAGTTGCCATGGGCGAGGCGATCGCGCGCCGCCACCATCTTGGGCATCTGCACGAGGGAGACCATCCCTTCCTGCATGCGTGCACCGCCGGTTGCAGTTCTGAGTACGAACGGGACCCCGCGCTCCGATGCGCGCTCCATCGCGCGCGCCAGCCGCTCGCCGGCCACCCATCCCAGGCTCCCCCCCATGAAGTCGAAGCGGAATTCCGCCAGTTCGACCTCGTGTCCCCCGATGCGGGCGGGCCCCGCGGCGACCGACTCCGGCGTTGTGGTGGAGTCGCCGGCGTGGGGTTCGTATCCGGGCCAACCGAGTGGGTCGCGTGTCTTCAGCCCGTCCGGCACGGGCTCGAACGTTCCCCGATCCGCGAGGATCGATCGACCGTCGACTCCTGTTTCTCTCACGGGGCCCCCTGGTCCGCCTGTTAATCTCGCCGAACGGTAGCAACTACGCCTACCGCGGTGGAGCCGATGCCTGGCGGCCGGCGATCCAGAGAGATACAGACGCTCTAGCAGGGAGAGTACGACCTGTGGCATCCGGACGCCCTCGGATACTCGTGGCCAAACCCGGCCTGGACGGACACGATCGCGGGATAAAGGTCGTCGCGCGGGCTCTACGTGACGCCGGTATGGAGGTCATCTACACCGGGTTGCACCAAACCCCGGAACAGATCGCCTCGGCAGCTATCCAGGAAGACGTCGATGCCGTGGGGCTGTCATGTCTCTCGGGCGCACACATGACGCTGTTCCCCCGAGTCGTGAGTCTTCTCCAGGAC
>JALZOM010000167.1 GCA_030913945.1 Actinomycetota bacterium | reverse complement strand
CTACGGGGATGCGACAGTCCTCGAGGAGGACCTCCGAGGTGTCGGATGCCCGGATGCCGAGCTTCTTCTCTTTCTTGCCCGGACGTATCCCCGCGTCGTCCTTGGTCACGACGAAGGACGCTTGACCCCGGTGCCCGAGCTCTGGATCGATGGTCGCAACGATGACGTACACATCCGCCACGGTGCCGTTCGTGATGTAGATCTTCTGACCGTTCAGAACCCACTCGTCGCCTTCCCGCTTGGCGCGGGTCCGCAACGAACGGACGTCCGACCCCGCCTGAGGTTCCGTGACCGCGAAGGCGGCCACCTTCGGGTCTTCGGGTGTGCCGAACATCCGGGGGGCCCACTCGAAGAGTTGATCCTGCGTACCGACGGCGGCGAGCGCCGAGAGCGGCAGGCCGGTCCCGAAGATCGAAAGTCCGATCCCGGCACAGCCCCAGAAGATCTCCTCCATTATCAAGGGCAGCGTCAGGCCGGTCGGGTCCTGCTGCGCCTGCATGTAGATGTCGATGGAGTAGAGACCGGCTTCGGCCGCCTTCTTCACCACCGGCCAGGGAAACTCCTCGGATTCGTCGTACTCGGCGGCCACCGGGCGGATCTCCCGCTCGGCGAACTCGTGTGCCCACTTCTTGAGCTCGAGTTGTTCCTCCGTGAGCTTGAAGTCCACCGTTCGTCCTCCCGTTGTTCGGGCGCCGCACACCGTCTGGCGGAGCGGCCGCAGTGTATGGATGTGGTTCGAGATCGGTATCCAGGGTCGAGTCTGACCATACTTGACTCCCCGGTCAAGTTAGCCCGAGCGAGGCTCTTATCGAGGCACCCGGTCGGTCATGCCGCCATCCCCTAGGCTCTCTTTCGTGGATCTCGATCTCTCGCAGGAACAGCGTGATTTCGTCCGCGTGATGCGCGGATTCGTCGACGACGCGATCCGGCCTAACGCCGAGCGATGGGACGAAGAGCACGCCCTTCCGATGGATGCCGTGAAGCAGATGGCGGAGCTGGGCCTCTTCGGGCTCCCCTTCCCCGAGGAGTTCGGCGGCTCTGGAGCCGACTTCCTCACGCTCTGTCTCGCCATCGAGGAGATCGCGAAGGTGGATTCATCTCTCGCGATCACGCTGGAGGCGGCGGTGGGTCTCGGTGCCATGCCCATCTATCGCTTCGGGACCGACGAGCAGCGGGCGAAGTGGCTTCCCTCGCTTGCGACCGGGGATGCCCTGGCGGGCTTCGGCCTCACGGAACCGGGAGGCGGGTCGGACGCGGGGGCGACTCGAACGACCGCGAGGCTCAAGGGCGGCGAGTGGTTGGTCAACGGATCCAAGTCCTTCATCACGAACTCTGGGACGGACATCACGTCGTTCGTCACGGTCACCGCTCTTACAGGGTCGGAGGATGACCGCAAGGAGATCTCCGCGATCATCGTGCCCACCGGGACGGAAGGGTTCGAAGTGGGGAAGAGCTACCGCAAGATGGGTTGGTGGCACTCGGACACGCACGAGCTGTCCTTCAACGATTGCAGGGTGCCGCAAGAGAACCTGCTGGGAGCACGGGGTCAGGGCTTCAAGAACTTCTTGATGATCCTCGACGATGGCCGGATCGCCATCGCTGCGCTTGCTGTGGGCCTTGCTCAGGGATGCGTCGACGAGAGCATCAGGTACGCGCAAGAGCGCTCCGCCTTCGGGCGCGCGATCGGCAGCTTCCAGGGCTTGCAGTTCAAGATCGCCGACATGGCGATGAAGACCGAGCTCGCGCGTCAGGCCTACTACAGAGCCGCGTGGCTGAGGGAGCAGGACCGTCCCTATAAGAAGGAAGCCGCGATGGCGAAGCTCTATGCATCCGAGATTGCGGTCGACGTTGCGCGGGACGCAGTCCAGGTGCACGGCGGGTACGGCTACATCGAGGAGTTCCCGGTTTGCCGTCACTTCCGAGACTCGAAGATCCTCGAGATCGGCGAGGGAACGTCGGAGGTGATGCGGATCTTGATCGCCCGCGAGCTTGGGCTCCCCGGGGCCTGACCGCCATCGACGATTCCACCCCGCCGCTTGTAAAGACGCCGCCCGAGCTCGAGCAGGTCGTTGCCGCCGCTAGATCGGCCGGGCGGGTTGCTCTCGATACCGAGTTCTTCCGCGAGCGGACCTACCGGGCTCGCCTGTGCCTGATGCAGATCGCGTCACCCGATTCCTTGTGGCTCATCGATCCCCTCGAGCCGGTCGACCTGGGGGATCTCGCCCGGATCGTGGGGGACGATCGCGTCGAGGTCGTCGTGCATGCCGGCAAGCAGGACTTCGAGCTGCTCAATGACCATTACGGCGTGGTCCCCAACAACATCTTTGACGTCCAGGTCGCGGCGGGTTTCGTGGGCCTGGGGGCGAACCTGCCCTACGGGCGCCTGGTGGAATCCCTGGTTGGAGTGAAACTTCAGAAGGGTGAGTCGTACACGGACTGGTGTCACAGGCCACTGACCCCTGCCCAACTCGACTACGCGGCGGACGATGTTCGTTATCTGCTCGAGGCAGCGGAACGCTTGAAGGAACGTTTGCGGGAGCTCAACCGACTCGACTGGGCGATGGAAGAGATGCAGGCGCTGCAGGATGCCGAGGCGTACGGGGTCGACCCGGAGCGCGCGTGGGAACGGGTCGGAGGAAAGGGAACATTGTCGTCCCGTCAGACGGCGGTGCTCAAAGAGATCGCTCGGTGGCGTGAGGAAAGTGCCGCCCGGCGTGACATCCCGCGTGGATGGGTGGTGAAGGATCCCACTCTCATCGAGATCGCGCGCCGGATGCCCGGTTCGGTGGGAGCTCTGAAGTCCATCCGCGGGCTGAACGCGAAGGAAGCGGAGCGCTCGGGGCGGAACCTCGTCGAAGCCGTCGAAGCCGGCAAGGCAGCCCCACCGGTGCCCGCCCCGCCCGCGCCGTCTCGCACGGCCATCGCACGGGCGCGCATGATGTCCGGTCTCGCCGACGCGGTGGTGAGAGCTCGGTGCGAGCAGGCGGAGGTGGCCACGGAACTGGTCTCCACCAGGGGCGAGCTCGAAAGCCTTCTGGCCGCGGCCGTAGCGGGAACCCTCGAGGGGAACGAGAGCCGCCACCGCCTACTGCGGGGGTGGAGGCGCGACCTGGCGGGAGACGTTGTACTGGCCCTCGCCGCGGGCCGCCTGGCGGTTCGGGCCATCGACACCCCGCCCTATGTCGAGGAGGTGTCGCTCTAAGCCCGGCGCTGGGCGCTAGGGTCGAGGACATGGTCAACGACGAAGAACGCATCGCGCTGTTCATCGACTTCGAGAATCTCGCGATCGGTGCGAAGGATCGCGGTGAGAAACTGGATATGGGAGTGATCATGGACGCCCTCTCGGAGAGAGGGCGGGTGGTGATTCGGCGCTCGTACGCCGACTGGAACCTATTCAGCGACCATCGCCAGGGCCTGGTTGCCCAGAGGATCGAGATGATCGAGATCCCGCAGCGGACGGGGATGGTGCGCAAGAACGCAGCCGACATCAAGCTCGCCGTCGACGCCCTCGAGCTGGCCTTCGAGCGCGAATTCTTAACGACCTTCGTGATCGCATCGGGGGACTCCGATTTCACGCCCCTCGTACTCAAGCTCCGCGAGCTCAACCGAAAGGTCATCGGCGTCGGAGTGGAAGGGTCGACCTCTGAGCTTCTGCCGGGGGCCTGTGACGAGTTCCTGTTCTACGAGCGACTCCTCGGCCCGGGCACGGCACGAGCGCGACCCGGTTCTCGACGTCGACCGAAGAAGGAATCCGGTGGGGGAGAAGACGATGAGGCAACCTCGGACCTCGGCGGCGTCGCGCGGCTCATAACCGGCACGCTCTCGAACCTGCAACGGCTTCAGGACGGGCCCGTCCTGTCTTCGATGATCAAACGGGCCATCCTCCGCAAAGATCCAACCTTCTCGGAAGGCGATTACGGCTTCCGAGCCTGGGGAGAGCTCATGCGACACCTCGAGACCATGGGCATGATCGAGTTGTATTCCGGCAGCGCGGAGGGGGACCCTACGGTGGGATTCCCGGCCGATGGTGGTGGCGAAGAAACGGCATTCGAGCTGTTGAAGGAGGTCGTCGCCGAGCTGGAGCAGCGTACGGGGCCGCCGCCTCTCTCCGGGCTGAAGAACGAGCTGCGGAAGCGGCAGCCCGGCTTCAGCGAGAAGGACTTCGGCTACGGAGGTTTCCTGCAGTTCGTGAAGGCGGCGGCGGCGCGCAGCGCGGTCGATCTCGAGTGGGACGACGACGATGAGGACTACTTCCTGACCGCAGGAGCGATCTAGCCCGCCACGAGGGTTGGGCTAGCGCAGCCAGGTCTTGAGGATCGCCCTCGAGAATCCCCACGCGTAGCGGAAGGTGGTCGGCTTCTTCGAGTTGCCGGATGCCCTCGCGCTGATAGTTATCGGTACTTCCTTCACCACGAAACCCTTGCGCGCCGCATCGAGGATCATCTCGGACACGTAGAACTGATCCTGGCGGAGATCCAGCTTGCGCAGCGTGTCGGTCTTCATTGCCCGGTAGCCGGTGGAGGGGTCCGTGATCTTCGTGCCACTGAGCATGCTGAGGAGCCGGGCGAAGAAGAGAACCCCCCAACTGCGGGCGCGGGACTCCTTCTCGAACGTGCCGAGGATGCGAGAGCCCTGGACCATGTCGGCATCCTCGAGTAGCAACGGCCTGACGAGCGCATCCATCTCTTTCGGATCGTGCTGGCCGTCCGCGTCAAGCGTGACGATCACCCTTGCCCCCGCGTGCATGGCGGCTTGGTACCCCAGCCGGACGGCCGCCCCGGAGCCCCGACGGAGATCGCGACGGATCACGATCGCGCCGAGGTTGCGAGCGGCCGCCTCGGTCGCGTCCGTGCAACCGTCGGCGACAACGATGGGCACGACGGGGAGGTCGAGAACGTGAGTGGGGAGCTCCCCGAGAACCG
>JALZOM010000154.1 GCA_030913945.1 Actinomycetota bacterium | reverse complement strand
TGATAGACCGGCACCCATCGGCTCCCTCGTTTCGCTCCACCTGGACAGAAGAAGGGTCATCAGGAACGCGACCACGAATGATGGGACGGACGCAGGCAACCACGGAAGACTCGTGGACAGGGGGGTGCCCGCCACGGCGGAGACCGCGTCGGTCCACCACGAAGGACCGGTAGGGGCGATCCAGTGGTACACCACGAATCCCGCGACCCACGGCAGCAGAGCGATGGTACGAACCCCGTCCCGGTACCAGTAGGCCCCCCGACGGTCGAAGAGATGCGCCGGGTCGATCCTTCGCCGGCGCAGCACGAAGTAGTCGGCAGCGAGGATGCCGAACAACGGGACGAACAAGGATCCGATGAGAAACAGGAACGCTTCGTAGCGCTCCATCGTCAACCAGGCAGCCAGAACCGTGGCGACGGCACCGATGCCCACGATCAGCAGCCGTTGCGAGATGCGCGGCCATACGTTCTGCACAGTCACCGAAGCGGAGTAGATGTCCGCGAAGGCCTCATCGGTCTCGCCAACCAGTAGGCCCACCAGAAAGATGACCCCGGCGATGGATCCCCCCGCGAGGGCCAGGATGCCCGCGGCGATACCCGCCGGGTCGGGTGACGCATCCGAGGTCAACACGATCAGGGCGCCCAGCGAGTAAAGCCACACGTTCGCGATGAGATAGCCGGTCGCGGTTCCAACGAAGGCGGACCGAGGGCTCCGGGCGAAGCGCGTGTAGTCCGCGACGAGAGGAAGCCAGGAGATCGGCATCGCGATCACGAGGTCGAGTGCGGGCCCAAAGGTCGGCCAAGCTCCCGTGCCCGGCGACGTCAGAACATCGCCGATCCCTTCGCTCGTGAGAGCCAGGACGGTGACGAGAAGACTGATGCCACCGATGACCCACGCGCCGAAGCGTTTCATCCAGACCCGTGTAACCCCGATGGGCCCCCACAGGGCCAGAGCGATGCAGACGATCGACGCCGAAACGAGCCACAACCAGCGACTCGAGAAGCCGAACACGCGGTCGAAGATCAGGTCGGCGACGAAGGACATCGCCCACAACTCAACGGCCGTCCAGCCGACCAGCTGCAACACATTGAGGGTGCTCGGCATCCATGAACCACGAAGGCCCAGCACCGGGCGGAACAACACCATCGTCGGGATCCCGTGATCGGCTCCGGCTACAGCTACCAGGGATAGGAGGCCGACCCCGACGATCGAACCCAAGACGATGGCCGCGAACGCTGCGGCGAAGCCAAGGCCAGGCACGAGGAGGGCCCCGGTGACGAGGACGAGCAACCCGATCCCCAGGTCGCCCCAGAGGATCGCGAGATCCACACTCGACAGGATCCGCCTCCCGCGGGGAACCGGATCGATGCCCCAGTCGCTGGGAGCCTCTAGGCGCTCGTCCTGTCGGGACACCCTTAGAGTTCTGCGCGCACTACGTCCACGGCTTTCTTCACGTTGATCAGCTTCGCCTTCGCCTCGTCGACCGTGCGCGTCTTTAGTCCACAATCGGGATCCACGAACACCTTGTCCGGCGAGAGGTACTTGAGGGAGCGCCGGATCCCGTCGGCGATCTCATCAACCTGTTCGAGAGCGTGTGTGTGAACGTCGACCACCCCCAGCCCGATGTACTTCGTGAAGGTGTCATCGCCGAAGGTCTCCAGGAGAGAGAAATCGGAGTTGGCGAATTCGAGATCGATCTGATCGACCGGTATGTCGAGCATCTTCGGATAGGCGTTGTGGAAGTCGCCGTAGCAGATGTGGGTGATCGTGTGAGCGGTCAGGGGCTCGGTGACCACCTGCATCGCTTCGATCACGAGATCGAGTTCGTCCATCCGCGTAGACGCCGCCGGCTCGTCGATCTGGATGAAGCGAGCCCCAGCTCGTTCCAGATCCAAGGCCTCATCGCGGATGACCTTTGCGAGATCGAGCACGAACTCCCGCCTGCTGTCGTAGTGCTCGTTGAACGACCAATCGCAGATCGTGTACGGGCCGGTGAGCATCCCTTTCACGGGCTTCTCTGTCAGCGACTGCGCGTACTCCCACCACTCGACGGTGATGGGCTTGTCCCGCACGACCTCGGATGTGGCGATGGGTTTCCGGTAGTACCGATTCCCATAAGACCTGACGAGCCCCCCGATCTCCAATCCGGGGAGTTCCTCTGCGAAGAAAGCCACCATGTCGCCGCGGTACTGCTCCCCGTCGACGATCACATCGGTCCCGATCGAGTCCTGGAACTCCACCCACTCACGGGTTGCCCGCCGTTCCAGCTGCAGGAGTTCGTCCCGGTCGATCTCCCCTCGGGCGAACCGGCTTCGCGCCTTCCTGATGTATTCGGGCTTCGGCAGACTGCCTACTGAGGTCGTCCAGAGACCCGGGCCTTCTAGGTCGATCGTCATAATGCGCCCACCCTTCCCGAGATCCGTCCAAGTAGTTGGAGCTTCGCGCGCGCTTTCTCGCGCGGCAAGAACTCGAGACCGCATGAGGGGGCGAGCCTTAGGTTGTCCCCCACCGCCTCGGTCAGACGATCGGTGTGACCGGCGAGCACCCCCTCGTCCTCGAGCCGCGTGTTGCGTGCGTCCAGGATCCCCGCCTGTAGACGCCGATCCGATGGGAATCCTCGTATGAGCTCCCAGTTCTCGGGCCCGGCGACAAGGTCCAGATGGAAGCCGTGAACGGGCAGCCGGAAGAGTTCCGTCCCGAGACGCTTGGCATCGCCGAAATAGGTTGCAAGCACGGTTTCGGCCGAACCCAGATCCGCAACCACCACTTCGAGAGCACGACGAGCGAGATCGAGGTCCTCGGGGGCGCCGAGCAATGCCGGTTCATCGAACTGGATGATCGTGGCGCCCGCCGCTTCGAGCTCGAAGGCTTCCTGAGCGAGCACGGCCGCCAGCGCCAGGACGAACTTCTCGTGATCCTTGTAGTGCTCGTCCACCGACAGATGTGCGAACGTCACCGGGCCCGGGATGATGGCCTTCACTGGACGAGAGGCAACCGACCGGGCGTAGGTGAACGCCTCGACGGACGACGGTCCGCGCCACTCCAATGCGCCGGTGCAGATCGGGCGGCGGTAGTACACGTTGTTGTCGAACCAGCGCAACAACCCGCCGATCTCGAAGCCCGCCATGTTGCGCGCGAAGGGCGTCACCAGGTCGTCCCACCTGGCCTGGCCGTCGCTGACGATGTCGACTCCGGCCGCCTCTTGTTCGGCGATCACCCCGCGGACGAGCTCATTCCGAGCGTCCTCGAGGTCGTCGGGTGTCGCGTCCCCGCGCTCGAGTGCATGCAAAGTCTTGCGCAATCTGAATGTCGTGCCCTCGGCCGGTGGTTTGGGATACGACCCAACCACCGTCGTTTCGATCGTCAACGCCTCTCCTCCTCTGAACGCGAAAAGACCCCTTCCCGGACGGAAAGAGGCCTGTCGTCGCCTTCGCTCATCCGTCCGGGTTTCGCACCTGCCGGACATGCCGGTGGTTGCGGCGGGATCACAGGGCCGGTCCCTCCCCCGCTCTGCATGAGCGCCACCACCCTACCCCGTCGCGTCGCCGGTTCACGCGTACCGAGCGCGAAAAGGCCGGCTTTCGGCCGCCCTCTCTCGTTCTCGTGTTGGGACTGAAACCGCTAGAACTGGGCGGAGTCGCCGCAGGCGCAAGTTCCCTTCGAGTTTGGGTTGTTGATGGTGAAGCCCGACTGCTGCAGTCCGTCGATGTAATCGACCTCCGCGCCTTTCAGGTACGGGCTGCTCATCTTGTCCACCCTGATCTCCACGCCGTGGGCGCTCTCGATCAGGTCGCCCTCGAGCTGGCGATCGTCGAAGTACAGGGCGTAGCGAAGGCCTGCGCAACCGCCGGGCTGCACCGCTATCCGAAGCGCATAGGCCTTGCCTTCGTGGTCCTCGGGGGCCGCCGAGGTCTCGCGGTCGAGAAGCTCTCGGACCTTGGAAGCCGCCATCTCGGTGATGCCGATGGTCTCCGGCTTGATCTCCGTGGGATTCATGGTCACTGTGGTCCTCCTTGGCCATCACTCGACCCGGCGAAGCCGGGGTCGACGTCCAGTATAAGGAACGTCAGTGGATCGATGTCCATTCCACGACCACCAGAAGGACGGCCACGGCGACCGAGCCAAGCACCCAGGGCCGCGCCCGGCGGAGGCCGGGTGGCACCGCCTCGAACACGAGGGGGGCAAGCAGCAGGATCGCAGCTCCGGCGGCCGCCAGAAGCGTCGTGGCCAGCACCGCGATGTGCCACAGATTGTGGTCGATCACCCCTCTAGTGTGACGTTCGGGAGGTGAAACGGAACTCCCCGACGGCGAGGGAAGGTGCGACGGTGGACCCGAACGAGCCGAACTCGGGCGCAAAGGCACGAAGGTCTCGCCCGATACCCTCCACCGAGGCAAGGGTCTTGAGTACGCTCTGGGTGAAGCGGAAGTTGTGCACCGGCTCTGCTCTTTCGCCCTCGCGGATCCGGAAGGTGCCATCGCGAGTCATCCCCGTCAGAAGCGTCTCCGGCCGGTCCAGAACGTTGACGTAGTGGAAGCGCGTCACCAGTAAGCCATCGTCGACGCCCTCGAGCAACTCTTCATCCGAGCGGTCCCCCGCCTCCAGCACCACGTTCCCGGCGTAGGGGCCGAACTCATCCGATCCCGAGAAATGACCGGTAGTTGCCCCTCCAAGTTTTCGGGCTGTGCGCGTGTCGCTGACGGGGCCGGTGGCGACACCTTTGTCGATCACGGCCACGCGGCGCCGCGGGACCCCCTCGAAGTCGAAACCGATCCCTACGGACCCCGGGTAACCGACGTCGTCGGCTATCGTCACCGCCGGGTCGGCCACCTGGTGTCCCGCAAGAGCTTCCAGGAAGCTCTCGCCTTCGAGCACCTGCTTTGCTCCGAAGCCCGCGTACGAGAGGTAGTCGATCAGCATTGCGACGGCCGGAGGTTCGAGAACGACGCGGTACGTCCCTGGATCCATATCGATGGCGCCGCGCCCCTCCTGGGCTTTGTCCAGAGCGCGCCTGGCCCCCTCTTCGTAGTCGACGTCGGCTAGGGCGTGGGACGAGTCTTCCCCCCAGCCCGTGGCATCCCCGTTGTCCGCGAGGCACGTCATCACACCGCGGGTGAACGCGTCGTAGCACTTCATTCCCGTCGACGAGAGAAGAGCGTAGGCATGCGAACTCGTTTCGAAGACGCCTGCGGCACTAGTTCCCTCGGTGGCCCGCAGGATCGCGGCGACGGCATCGGCCCGCTGTGCAGGAGTCGCCGCCGCGGTCATGGCGTCGTATCGCATGAGAGCCGGCGCAGATCCGAACTCCCGGGCTTCGGGCAGACCGGGGAAGTCTGGATCCTCACGAGATGCTCGAGCCGCCTCCAATGCTTGGTTGGCGGCCTTCTGCATGTGGGCCGCGTCGAGTTGGTTAGTGGTTGCGGAAGCCAACTTCTGACCGACCGCGATCCGCACGTAAGCGCGGAGCTCCGATCGAACGGTGTTCTGGATGATCTGGGAGTTCGCGAAACGTGTCACCCCCGAACGGGAGGCCGCTACTACAACCTCGACGCCGTCGGCGCCCGCGATGTCCAGGATCGCGCCGGCGGCCTGCTCCGCCTCGTCCTGGGACAAGGGGAGCTCCCCGGCTGCGACCGCCTGCTCGCTGGGACTCACTGAGCGAACCCCGTGGCCACATTCCTGAAGCGTGCCGGTGAAGTTCCGTGGCCGACGCGCATGGTCTGACCCGGCTGACCCTTGCCGCAGTTCGGGGTTCCCCACACCTTCCATTCCTCGGGGCCGGCGACCTGATCACACGATCCCCAGAACTCCGGCGTGATACCGGTGTAGCGGGGGTTCTTCAGCATCCGGCCGATCCTCCCGTTCTTGATCTCCCATGCGATCTCGCAGCCGAACTGGAAGTTCTTCCGCTTATCGTCGATCGACCAGGACTTGTTCGTCGCCATGTAGATGCCCTCGTCGACATCGGCCAGGAGGTCCTCGAATGAACCTTCGCCCGGCAGCAGGTTGATGTTCGGCATCCGGATGAGCGCGAAATTCTCCCATCCCTCGGCGCGCATCGTGCCGTTGGACCTGTCGGCGCCGATCGCGGCGGCCGTTTCCCTCGACGTCTGGAACCCGGTCAAGATGCCGTCGGTAACCAGGCTCACGCTCTGGGCCGCCACACCTTCGTCGTCGTAAGCGTAGGTTCCGAGACCTCCTTCGAC
>JALZOM010000068.1 GCA_030913945.1 Actinomycetota bacterium | reverse complement strand
GCTCAGCAGAGCGCGTAGCTCAGCCGCAAGCTCGACGTCGATAGCGAGGAACTCGAGGTCTGAGGCGCGCGGGAAGTAGAGGCGATGCATGTCGAACAATCGGCTCAGCTCCGAAACCGGACGCCGGTGATCCTCGACCCTCAGGTCGACGGCCCGGTCGATCCCGCCGCCGTAACCACCCTCGTCTCGAGCGATGTACAGGGCGGCCGACTGCCTGCCGCGCCTGTCTCCTCCGGCTTCATCCCCCGCGGCCAGGGCCGCCAGCAGCCTTACGGCCAGCTCGCCGCGCTCCATCTCGAACGCCTCAGCCATCTCAGCGACGACGTCGGGCCCGGTAAGGATGTTGCCCTGACAGCAATACCCCTCGCCCGTTACCCCCCCGGCCCACTCGAAGCATTCACTGCCGGTGAAGGTTGCGGCTCCTCCGGTCGCGTCGACGATCCCGAGTTGACGTTGTTCCCGATCGGGATCCGCGGCCGTGAGAGCGCGAACCACATCCTCGGCCGTTCTGCCGGAGGCAAGTCCGTCCAACCCATCCGGGCCGTAAGAGAGGTTGGCAAGCGCCTGGGTCGCGACCGCGCCTGCACCTGCCCGAACCCACGGCACCGCGGAACCCACAGCGAGGAACTTCGACGCGACGGCGACGCCCCATTCGGGCGACGGATCCGCGTTCGGGTCCCAGGCCGCGATCGAGAAGGTCATGGGCGCGGGCGGATCAGGCTTTGGCGGCCTGCTGCAACTTCTCGCCTTCCTCGAGCGGGTACCAGCAGGCGGCGAAATGCTCGTTCTCGACCTGGCCGAGAGGAGGCACCTCTTTCCGGCAATCCTCCGGCACCTCCTGCGAGAGGTCGACGCTCCTGTCGTCGCCCTCTTTTGCGGCGGTTTTCGCGGCGGCCTCCTCGAGGGAGTCCTGTCCACCCTCCGCCTGCTCGCTCGTGAGCTGAACGCTCTTCCCCATCACCGCGCGCGCCTTCGGGCAGCGGGGGTGGAACGAGCAACCAGAGGGAGGATCGACGGGTGAGGGAACGTCACCCTGAAGAACGATCCGCTCGCGCATGCTCGAGTCACTGTGCTCTTTGGGGACCGCCGACAGCAGCGCGGCCGTGTAGGGATGCTTGGGGTTCTCGTAGAGCTCATCAGCCCCTGCCACTTCGACCACGCGGCCGAGATACATCACGGCGATCCGATCCGACACGTGCCGGACCACACCGAGGTCGTGCGAGATGAACAGGTAGGTCAGGTTAAATTCGTCCTGAAGGTCTTCCAACAGATTGAGGATCTGCGCCTGGATGGAAACATCCAAAGCTGAAACCGGCTCGTCGCACACGATGAGCTTCGGCCTGAGGGCGAGCGCCCGAGCGACCCCGATCCGCTGCCGTTGTCCACCGGAGAACTCGTGCGGATAGCGGTTGTAGTGCTCGGGGTTCAGGCCCGTTCGCTCCATCAGGTCCTGCACCTTCTTCTTCGTGTCCCCCTCGGTCTTGTGGATCCGGAAGGGCGAGCCGACGATCTGACCGATCGTCTGCCGAGGATTGAGCGATGCGTAGGGGTCTTGGAAGATGATCTGCATGTCCCGCCGCACGGGCCGCAATTCACGCTGGCTCGTCTTCGTGATGTCGCGACCCTCGAAGGTGATCTTGCCGGACGTAGGGTCGAGCAACCTCGTCACGAGCCGAGCGGTAGTCGACTTCCCGCAGCCCGACTCACCCACGAGGCCGACCGTTTCGCCGGGATGGATCGAGAAGCTCACGTCCTCGACCGCGTGAACGCGCGCCACCTCACGCTGCAAGAGGATGCCGCTCGTGATCGGGAAGTATTTCGTCAGGTTCTCCACGCGAAGCAGCGGCTCGTCGGAGCGCTTCTCTGAGGGAGCCGGGTCCACAGAAGTGAGACTCACGATGCGGCCCTCGCGCGTTGCTGCTCGCGCTCGTCCCACAGACGCCGCTTGTCCTCGATCGACAGATGACATGCATCGGGATGGCCACCACCGCGATCCTTCAGCTCCGGGATGTCCTGGTCGCAGGGTTCGAAACGATGTGGGCACCGGGGGTGAAATGAGCATCCGTTGGGTCGATTGATGAGGGATGGAGGCGCTCCCTTGATCGGAACCAGCCTCTCGACTCGCTTGTCCACGGTTGGGATCGACTCGAGCAGGCCCCACGTGTATGGGTGGAGCGGCTGGCGAAAGATCTCGTCGCGCGTTCCCATCTCGACGGCCTTGCCGCCGTACATCACCATGACCTTCTTGGAGACGTCCGCGACAACCCCGAGATCGTGGGTGATCAAGACGACGCCGACATTGAACTCTTGCTGAAGCCGCCTGATCAGATCGAGGATCTGAGCCTGCACCGTGACATCGAGAGCGGTCGTTGGTTCGTCCGCGATGAGCAGCGAAGGATTCAACGCCAGTCCCATCGCGATCATGGCCCGCTGACGCATACCCCCGGAGAACTCGTGCGGGTACGCCTTCGCGCGGTCCTCGGGGCGAGGCATGCCGACGCGGCGAAGCATCTCGATCGCCTGCTTCTGCGCATCGGACTTGTTGACATCCCGATGGGTTCGGATGGCTTCGGCGATCTGAGAGCCGACCCGGTAGTAGGGATGCAGCGACGTCATCGGGTCCTGGAACACCATCCCGATCTTGTTGCCCCGCACGTGCCGCATCTCGTCCTCGGGCAGCGCCAACAGGTTCCGACCATCGAGAATCACTTCACCTTCGACGCGCGCCGACTTGCGATCGATGAGCCCCATCACCGTCAAGAACGTCACGCTCTTGCCAGAGCCGGACTCACCCACCACCCCCAGTGTCTCCCCAGGCTCGAGCCTGAAGGAGGTTCCGTCGACGGCCTTGACGACGCCGTCGTCGGTGGGGAAATGGACCTTGAGGTCGCGTACCTCGAGAAGCGGCTCAGCCATCCATCGATTCCTTTGAGGTTGGGGGCGGCTAAGCCGCCCTGATCAGCTGTACCTTACGCGCGGATCCAGCACTGCATACAAGACGTCGACGATCAGGTTCAAGATGACGATGAATGCCGCAGCGATGGTGACCACCGTCATGACTGCGGGGATGTCGTTGTTGCCGATCGCCCGGACAGCGTACTGGCCCAACCCAGGGATGTTGAAAACGGTCTCGGTGATGAAAACGCCGCCGAAGAGGATGCCGAGGTCCATACCGAACATGGTGACCACGGGGGTCAAGGCCGAACGGAGGCCATGCTTGAAGATGACCTTCCGCTCGGGCAACCCTTTGGCCCGAGCGGTACGGATGTAGTCCTCGCCCATGGTCTCGATGAGGTTGCCCCTGGTCATCCTGGAATAGAAGGCGGCGAACGCCGCCGCAAGGACTATCCACGGCAGCACGAATCGCCCCGTGATCATGGCCTGAACCACGCCCTCATCCGAAGGGATACCGCTGGGTGGTGCGATCCCTAACTTGAACCAGAACAGGTAAAGAAACAGATAAGCGAGCCAGAAGACGGGCGCCGACACCGCTATAAGAGCGATGATCATGCTCGATCTGTCGGCGAACGTCCGGCGCTTGATCGCTGAGATGACGCCCACGGGTATCCCCACCGCCAACCAGATCACGGCGGCGCCGATGGCCAGGGCGAACGTGTACGGGAACCGGGGATAGATCTCTTCTTTGACCGCCACGTTGTTGGTGTACGAGTAGTAGATCTGCTCGTTGAGCCACAGCCCCGGCCACGGGATCATGCCTTTCGCGAACCGCCCGTACTGCACCCAGAAGGGTTGGTCGAGACCGAGGTTCTCGCGTATCTCCTGCAGGTCTTCTGCGTTGGTCCTTTGCCCCGCCATCATCCGCGCGGGGTCGCCGGCGGGCAGTTTCATGAAGATCAGAAACGTCAGGACGGAGACGACGAAAAGGACCAAGACCATGAAGAGCGTCCGACGAATCAGGAATTGACCCATAACTCCTCCACCCTACCTCTCTGACGGGAAGCGAGGAGAGCCGCCCAGCGTGGGCGGCTCACCTCTGTTCGCTTCCTAACCCGCTGGTACTACTTGCTGCCTATCGCTTCGACTATTACTCCTGGATCCCGATGTGATCGAGAGCCATGCCGCCGTGGAACTGGTCGAAGGTGTAGTTCACGATCCGTTCCGACACGACGTCCACATCGTTGTCGAACAGGTACGGCACCCACGGAACGACCTCTTCCATCAACATCTGGTCGAGCTCGGCCCAACAACCGACCCGCTCGGACTCGGCCGACTTGTCGCACTCGTCGATCTTATCGTCGACACTGGGCACATCCGTGACGGCGTAGTCCAGATCCCCGAGTGTTTTCGAGTCCGCCCCGACCAGCGAGTAGTTACAGCACGAGTCCGGACCAATGCTCACCGAGCCGAACAGCGGCGCAGCGAATGTCGTTGCGTCGGCGTAGTCCTTACCCCACGCCGGACCCAGGCAGATCGCCACGTGCGCGCCCGCGTCGTTGCACTTCTCGTACATGGGGTCTCGTTCGAGCGACTGGACCTGGAGCTCGATACCGATCTCCTTCAGGCTGTCCTCGATCAGGGCCGCCTGGTCGGCATACGGGTCCGCCTGGTCGGTCACGGCGAAGACGTCCTTGCACTCCGGCGCGTCACACACACCGTCGCCGTCGCTGTCGTACTTAGACTCCTTCATGAACTCCTTGGCGCCCTCGAGGTCGGGCGTGCCGTCCTCGTTCCCATAAGGGAAGTAGTCCGCGAGCTCGTCGTCCAACAGGTTGTCCACGATGATGTGACCCGCTATTTCGCCGAACTGCGGGCCGCCACGGAGACGACGCATACCGTCCTTGTCGACGATCGCGTTGACAGCCTTACGCATGTTCACGTCATCGAACGGAGGCTCGGCGATGTTGAAGGACAGGTATCGCACCGCGTCCGATGGGTTCGAGAAGACCTGGTCCTCGAGCTCCGGATCGCTAAGGTACTCGCGGATCTGCTGCGCGGGGGGAATACCATCGATGCTGAGGTCAAGCTCTCCGGCATCGATCTTGTTCGCGATGTCTTCCTCGGTGCCGCCGATCTCGACCTCGATGCCGTCGATGTACGCGTCGCGGAGGTCGTCGGTCTCGGGGTCATAACTCGGGTTACGGACCAACGTGAACGAGCGATTCGGCTGGTAGCCGGACACTGGCTTCTGGTCCTCAGGAGCCGCCTCGAAGTCGAGGTCCTCAGCACCCTCGAACATGTACGGACCGGTTCCGATGAGGAAGCGCCCATAGTCTCTGACGTGACCGTCAGCGACGCCCTCCGGCAGGGGCGCGGTCGCCGGCATAGCAACGCGCTGGCCGAAGTCGCCGTAGTTCCCGGTCAATGTGAACTTCAACGTCGTGTCATCCACTGCCTCGATGCCGGAGATGGTGTCGGCCTTGCCGGCCGAGAAGTCATCGAAGCCTTCGATGATCGAGTAGTAGAAAGCGTATCCACCTTCAGACGCCTTGGGGTCCGCCAGCCGTTCGAACGAACGAACGAAGTCTTCCGCGGTAACCGTCACGTCGTCCATAGGCGGCTGATACTTGATGCCTTCCTTCAGGGTGAAAGTCCATTCGGTGCCGTCCTCGGATACTTCGGGCTGATCCTCAGCCAGGTCCGGGAGAGGGTCGTTTCCGCCATCCTCAGCAGGCAGGCCGTTGTAGTTCAAGAGGGTCCTGAGAAGACAACAACGATAGAAACCCCAGTTGACCGTGTAATAGGCCTTGTGAGGGTCCCATGCGTCCGAAACATCCGACAGCAGTGCTCCCTTGAAGATGCCGCCCGGCTGCACCTCTTCCTGGGTCGAGTCGCCGGAGCCGCCACCTCCACCGTCATCGTCTGCGGCCGCGCATGCGGCCGTCACCATCCCCAAGACGGCGATGATCGCAATAAGCTTAAGCTTGCGCCTCAAACACTTCTCCTTCCGGTTGTGAAGCCCGAACGGCTTCCTCTCCTACACGATTACCTGCGGTGATCATCTGGTTGCGGTCCTCGGGTCCAGCGCGTCGCGCAGTCCGTCTCCGAGGAGATTGAACGACAGCGTGGTCAAGAACAAGAAAAGGCCGGGAAACAGCATCATCCACCACGCCGTGGTGAAGATGCCTGAGGCTTCGGCGAGCATCCTGCCCCATGACGGCACCTCGGGGGGAACCCCGGCTCCGAGGAACGACAGTGAAGCCTCGAACAGGATGTTGGCCGGGATGATCAGTGTCGAGTAGACGATGATCGGCGCCACGATGTTGGGGAGCAACTCGCGCCACATGATCGCCCAGTCGCCCGTCCCCTGGGCGCGCGCAGCTTCGATGAATTCCTTCTCACGGAGGGAAAAGACCTGACCGCGAACGATCCGTGCGATGTAGGGCCAGCTGAACAACCCGATGATGATGCTTATCAAGGTCAGCCCAGGTTTCAACGTTCCCCCGAGGCATCCCTCGCGGCCACTACAGGCGGCGGCCAGACCGACCGCGAGCAGGAGAACCGGAAGCGCCAAGACCACGTCGGTACTGCGCGAGATGAATGTGT
>JALZOM010000042.1 GCA_030913945.1 Actinomycetota bacterium | reverse complement strand
CCGCAAGAAGGGTCCCTAGGCCGTTGAGTTCTTGGCCAGAGATGGGCGCGACGGCCGATGCGATCGCAGCGTGCCAGTTGACTAGTGGCGCGATACCTCATTTCCCAGGCGGGCCCACCGATCCCTGGAACCTCGTTGAATGCGCGATGGCTCTCGATCTATGCGGGCGCTCGCACGATGCGGCGCTCGCGCTGTCCTGGCTGCGGGAGCGTCAACTCCCGGATGGCTCCTGGTTCACCCTGTACATGCACGATCGTCCCGAGGATCGTGGGCGAGATGCGAACTTCTGCGCGTATGCCGCGGCCGGCGTCTGGGTCCACTATCTGACGACTTCCGACGAACGTTTCTTGAGGGAAATGTGGGGAGTGGTCGAGAAGGCGATCGATTTCGTCCTCCGGCTCCAGCGCGCGGACGGAACGATCTCCTGGGCTCGCGACGTTCGGGGGATCGCCTGGCCCGGTGCCCTGCTCACGTCGAGCGCGTGCATCTTGACGAGTTTGAGGTCGGCGATCGCGATAGCCGAACCGCTGGGCGAGGAACGACCCGATTGGGAGCTGTCCGCCTCCTCGCTCCGCGCCGTTGTGGCCGGCTCACCAGGGGCCTTTGAATCGAAGCCCCAGTTCGCGATGGACTGGTACTACCCGGCGCTTAGCGGAAGCCTCGATCCCGTCGCGGCTCACGCAGCTCTCCTTGGGGGGTGGGAACGGTTCGTGATCGAAGGCCGAGGAAGCAGATGCGTCACGCTGCGTCCGTGGGTCACGTCGGCCGAGACCGCGGAGCTGGCGCTCGCGTGCTGCGTGTGTGGGCTGACGGATGAGGCTTCACTTCTACTCGAGTGGGTGGATCATCTGCGCTGGGACGACGGGTCCTACTGGATGGGCGCGACCCATCCGGACGGAGTGAAGTGGCCGCGTGACCGGACTACCTGGAGCGGAGCAGCCGTTGTCCTGGCCACGAAACTCCTCAACGGGCACGAGGCCGCGGAGGGACTCTTCGGAGGGTCGGCTCTACCTCGCATCGTGGAGCTAGCCGCTCCCGTCGGCGACGCACTGTAGAACGCGCAAGCTGCCGCAGGCCGAGAGCTCGCGGAAGCGCGACGACTTCAACGCGCGTTCGTAGATCAGGAAGGGGGGTCGTCCTCCATCTTCGGGTTCGGGGAAGACGTCGTGGATCGCCAGGACCGCGCCGGATGTCAGATGCTGCGTCCAACCCTCGTAGTCGGCGAGGGCGGCCGCTTCACTGTGCCCCCCGTCGATGAAGACGAAAGACAGAGGCCTGGTCCAGCCTCCGGCCACTGAGCTCGATCGCCCGGACACAGCTACGACGACATCCTGCAGTTGAGCCCGCACGATCGTCTTCATGAAGTGGGGGAGCGTGTTCACGCGTCCGGCGTGATCCACGAGCAAGGGATCGTGCCACTGCTCGCCCGTCTGGTGCTCTTCCGAGCCGCGGTGATGATCGATCGAGTAGAGGAGCGCTCCGCTGCACCGCGCACCGTCGCCAAGGTAGAGGGTCGACTTACCGCAGTAGCTGCCGATCTCGAGCCATGCGCCGCTGGGGGCCCGCAGACCGGCGTCTCGTAGCGCCAGTCCCTCGTCCTCCGGCATGAAACCGCTCGTCTCGCGAGCGAGAGAGAGGAGGTCGTTGTTCATGTCCGCGAGCCTCGCACGAAGATCCGATCCGGTTGAGGAGAGCGGCGGCCGGTACGATCGGAAGATCTTGTCGATCATGGAGGTCCGTGCCCGGTGGCTGTGATCGAGGTCGAGGGGCTTCGCAAGGAGTACCGGCGATTTCGGAAGGGGCGTACCGTCGCGCTGGACGGCCTCGACCTGTCGGTGCCCGAGGGCGGGGTATTCGGATTCCTTGGACCGAACGGTGCTGGAAAGACGACGACGATCCGCTGCCTGCTAGGACTCATCGCGCCGTCGTCCGGAACTTGCCGGATCCTCGGAGCGACCCCTCCTCGGGAGCTCCCGGCGGCGATCTCGAAAGTCGGCGCCATCGTCGAGACCCCCACCATGTTCCCCGGGTTCTCGGGCCGGCGAAATCTCGAGCTCCTTGGGGCCACCTACGGGATCGGACGCAAAGCCGTCGACGACGTCCTCGAGAAGGTCGGGCTGTCCGAGCGAGGCGGGGATCGCGTAAAGACGTATTCCCTCGGGATGAAGCAGCGGCTCGGTATCGGCGCGGCATTGCTCAAGGATCCCGAGTTGCTGATCCTCGATGAGCCGGCCAACGGCTTGGATCCCGCGGGGATCAAGGAAGTGCGTGAGCTCGTGAGGCTCTTGGGTGCCGAGGGCCGCACCGTGTTCGTCTCGAGTCACATCCTCCATGAGGTCAAACAGATGTGCGATCGCGTAGCGATACTCGCTCGAGGTCGGTGCGTCGCTTCAGGTCCGGTTGAAGAGGTCCTGACGCGCGACCGGGCGGCGGGGCTGCTGGTCCGGGTCGACGATCGGTCAAGAGCCATCGAGGTTCTTCGTGACGCCGGTATCGCTGCTGCGTCCAAGGACGACATCCTCAGCGTCGACATCCCTGCAGCGCAGGGGGCGCGGGTGACTCGAGCGCTCGCCGAGCGAGGGATCTATCTGTCCGAGATGCGCTCCGAGGAGGTGGATCTCGAAACGGTCTTCCTCAAGCTGACCGCCGATGACCCTCACATCGACGAGCCAGATGCTCACATCGACGAGCCGAAGGGATGAGGCACCTCGCCGTCGAGCTGCGCCGTCTTCTCTCTCGGAGGCTGATCCGCGTCCTGGCCCTGATCGTGCTGGTCTCGATCCTGTTCGGCGGGGTCTTGGGCGCGCTCAAGGCTCGAGAGAACGAAGACAGGGCGCCGTCCAGTCAACAGAGTCAACAGGCGGAACGTTTCGAGGAGCGCGAGTTGAGGAGGTGCCTTTCCGGGCGCTACGGACCGGTGCCGGGTGACCCGCAGGAAGCTCGGGATTTCTGCGAGTCTCAGATGTCCTTCGAATCTCCCGACCCTCGCCTGTACCTCACGGATATCACGAACGTCCTTCTCGGCATCAGCGCCATCATCATGATCTTGCTGTGGTTGGTTGGCGCCTCGTTCATCGGAGCCGAGTGGCGGCACGACACGATCACGACGTTGCTGACCTGGGAGCCACGGCGGATCAGGCTTATGCTTGCCAAGGTTGCCGCCGTCGCGCTGTTCTCGTTCGTTGCGGCTCTGCTCATCCAGCTGCTTACCGGCGCGGTCGTCGCGCCGAGTGCCTACGCCTTCGGGTCGACCGCCGGCGCCGATGCCGAATGGCTATGGGACCTGATCGAGCAGACCCTCCGGATAGCCGGTGTGGGTGCTTTGATAGGAGTCGTCGGGTTCGCCCTGGCGTCGCTGGGCCGGAACACAGCTGCCGCCCTTGGGGTCGGTTTCGCGTACGTGGTGGTTGTCGAGAACCTCGTCCGCGCCTTGAAGCCCCAATGGCAGCCCTGGTTCTTCACGGATAACGCCGTGATCGTCGTAACGGCCGACGCCGGCGCGTTCACTCAGATCGACCACACCGTGGGGCAGGCGGCCATCGTGATCGTCGGCTACATGGTGCTTCTCCTGCTGGCCTCGATAGCGATCTTCGGAAGCCGGGATGTGACCTAGCCCTCTGACCTGCGGGTTCACTTGCCTGACTTGTCATCCGGGATCAGCAAAAAGACCACCCCCATGGGCTATCAAGCGCCCTCGCGTGGTCCGGCGGGACCTGGATGGGCAACTCCTGGTCGGCAACAGCTGGAGCGACAACTCGTGGTCCGGCAACTCGTGGTCAGGCAACTCGGGTCCGGCAACAGCTGGAGCGGAAACTCGTGGTCGGCCGGGGAGTGGGACTGATGCGCCGGTCGATCCACTCTGAAGGACTAGTCCGTTCGGACTACTGCAAAACGACCCAAAAGAGCTATCAGGCATCCCCAAACGAGTGTCGATTGATACTCGAAGGCGTGGGGCGCCTGGACGAGGGACAAGGGGACTGATGTGAAGATCGCGTGGGGGATCAGCTGGAACGATTCCAAGAAGGGCCGCATGGTGAGCGCCATGATGGCCATGCTCGTAGCTTTCTCCGTGGTCGCGTCGCCCGCAGCCACCTCATCCCTGTCATCGGATGCCGAAGAGATGGTATCGGTCATCGTGCGCGAGGTCGCCGGCTCGGGTAACGCCTCAGAGAAACTGGTCATGGAGCTCGGCGGGACCGTCGGTCGCGACCTGAGCATCATCGACGGCTTCGTGGCGGAGATCCCAGCGCGCGAGCTCGCAAGGCTCGAGCAGTCACCGGTCATCCACTCGGTCACCTACGACTCGAAGATACAGATGCTGCACATGGTCAACGGTTTCGATGCGGTCGAGGACATGGGCTCAGCCCACAACCTGGCGGGGCAGACGAAGGCCAAAGACCTGTGGGCCTCCGGCATCACGGGCAAGGGCATCGACGTCGCCCTGATCGACTCCGGCGTCGCTCCCGTCCAGGGCCTAACGGGCCCCAACAAGATCGTGAACGGTGCCGACCTGTCATTCGAGCAAGGGGCCGACAACCTTCGCTACATGGACACTTACGGGCACGGGACGCACCTCGCCGGCATCATCGCCGGTAGGGACGCCGACTGGAGCCCAGGGAACCACGATGCCTTCAGCGGGATCGCTCCCGACGCTCGCATCGTCAACGTGAAGGTGGCCAACGCGATGGGGGCCTCGGATGTCTCCCAGGTGATCGCGGCCATCGACTGGGTCGTGCAGCACAAGAACGACAACGGGATGAACATCCGAGTCCTCAACCTGTCCTTCGGCACCGACGGCGTACAGCACTACACTCTGGATCCGCTGACCTATGCGGCCGAAGTTGCATGGCGTAGCGGCATCGTCGTTGTGGTCGCCGCAGGCAACTCGCAGTTCGGAACCCAGCGGCTGAACAACCCCGCCTACGACCCGTTCCTCATCGCGGTTGGAGCGGACGACACCCAGGACCGCAACGGCTACGGTGACGACACGGTCCCGGCATGGTCGGCATCAAACGCCGGCCGCACCGTCGACCTCGTGGCCCCGGGTAAGTCGCTGGTCAGCCTGCGCAGCCCCGGCAGCCACATCGACCAAACCCAGCCTCAGGGCATCGTCAACTCGAGGTTCATGCGAGGCAGCGGGACGTCTCAGGCTGCGGCGGTGGTCTCGGGCGGAGCGGCTCTTCTGCTTCAGCACCGTCCGACCCTGACGCCGGACCAAGTTAAGTCGGTTCTCAAGCGGAGCGCCGTGCACCTGTCGTCGGCAGGTCTGGATGCGCAGGGTGACGGTGGCCTGAACCTTAGGGATGCGGCCTACGCGACGCCTGCTCTGACGGCGCAGCTACATACCCCTGCCACCGGCACGGGCAGCCTCGACGCCGCCCGGGGTTCGGCTCGGATAGTGGACCCAAATGGAGTCACTCTGTCGGGTGAGCAGGACATCTTCGGACAGGCATGGGATCCGGCCACGTGGTCGGCGGCTTCGCTGCTCGGCAACAGCTGGTCCGGTGGTACCTGGAACGGCAACTCGTGGAGTGGCAACAGCTGGTCCGGAAACAGCTGGAGCGGCAACTCATGGTCAGGCAACAGCTGGAGCGGCAACTCGTGGAGCGGCAACTCGTGGAGCGGCAACAGCTGGTCGGGCAACAGCTGGAGCGGTAACTCGTGGAGCGGTAACTCGTGGAGCGGCAACAGTTGGTCGGGCAACAGCTGGAGCGGCAACA
>JALZOM010000041.1 GCA_030913945.1 Actinomycetota bacterium | reverse complement strand
TGTAGCCAGGTGGGGGCGCGAGATGGACGACAAGACGTTTCCGCAGGAAGCGTCGATCGACGATCGGGCGGTGCACTTCGATAAAGGTTGCTACCTCGGCCAGGAAGCGATGGCCAAGATCCACTTCCGCGGCAAGGTCAACAGGCGTCTTGCCCGGGTCTCCTCGGATGGAGCACTCGCGCCGGGCCTCGAACTCGAAGCCGAAGGGGCGCGCGTTGGAAAGGTCACGAGCGTCGCCGGCCACAAGGCGCTGGCCATCGTCAAGCGCACCGTCGAACCCGGCGCGATCGTCACGTCCGGCGACGTCGACGTGAAAGTGATCGCCTGACCCGTGCGCATCTTGGTCATCGGCGGCACGAGTTTCGTGGGCCGGCACATCGTCCACCATGCGATGAGCGACGACCACGAGGTCACCCTGTTCAATCGGGGAGTCACGAATCCAGATCTGTTCCGGGACGCCGAGCGACTGGTGGGCGATCGCGATGGTGACTTGGAGCCGCTGCGAGGGCGCGAGTGGGACACTGTGATAGACGTGTGCGGATACGTCCCACGGGTCGTTAAGAAGTCGGTCGATGCCCTCCTGGGAGCCGTCGGTAACTACACGTACGTCTCGACCATCTCCGTGTACGCCGATTTCGACCGCCCCGGCCTCGACGAATCCGCACCGGTGGGCAACCTCGAAGATCCCAAGGTCGAAACGATCACCGCGGAAACTTATGGCCCTCTGAAGGCTGCATGCGAGGCGGTGGTCGGGGAGGGGTTCCCGGATGCGTCTTTCGTCCCGCGGCCCGGGTACGTCGTGGGGCCGCACGATCACACCGACCGTTTCACGTACTGGGTGGTCCGTGCGGCAGCAGGAGGAAGGATGCTGGCCCCCGGCCCTCCCGAAGCCCCCATACAGTTCATCGACGGTCGCGACCTGGGGAGATGGATCGTCGACATGGTCGGCCGCGGCGCCACCGGCCCCTACAACGCCACCGGCCCGGCGGGTCATTTGACGTGGGGAACCCTCTTGGAGAGTTGTCGCGATCTGACGCGCGGCGGGGCCGAGCTCGCGTGGGCGGATCCGGGCTGGCTCGATGAACGCGGCGTCGAGCTTCCGTTGTGGGATCTCGAGGAGGCCGTGGGCGGCTCCCACGCTATGGAGCTCGATTGCACGCAAGCGATCTCGTCGGGTCTGTCGTTCCGTCCGGCTGTGGACACGATCGTCGACACGCTGGAATCGGCTCCGGGGTGGGACGAGATGAAGACGGGCCTGAGGCCGGACGAGGAGAAGAAGTTGCTCGAGGACTACGACTCGACGGCGAAGCCGGGAGGAACGGAGTGACGCACCACTACGAAGGCGACGATCTGATCGTGCGCAAGATCCGCGTTGGGGAGATGGGGAACAACGTCTACGTTCTGGAGTGCCCCGATACTCACGAGGCACTCGTCGTGGATGGATGCTTCGAGGCGGACGCGATCATCGCGGGGGCCGCAGGAGCGCAGGTCGTAGGCATCTTGCAGACCCATGGCCACCACGACCACGTTCAAGCTCTGCCCGCCATCCTGAACCACTTCGACGTGCCGGTGTACGCGCATCCGGGGGACGATTACCCCGTCCCGATCTCGAACGGGCTCGCCGACGGCGAAGTGATCGCCTTCGGGGGTCGCGAGGCGCGCACGCTACACACTCCGGGCCATACCCAGGGAGGCACCTGCTTCCTGATCGGGCGTCACCTGATCTCGGGAGACACGTTGTTCCCGGGGGGGCCGGGCAATACATGGAACGACACGAAGGCTTTCGAGCAGATCGTCTCTGCGATCGAAACCAAGCTCTTCACGTTGCCCGACGACACCGCCGTCTATCCGGGGCACGGTGACGACACCACCATCGGGACCGAGAAGCCGAGCCTCGAGGAGTGGAAGAGCCGAGGCTGGTAGGCCCGTCGGCCCTGGGATGGCCCGCTCCTCCCCTTAATACTCGTTCGGGCGCACAATTGAGCGATGGACCGAAAACAGGCGCGCATCGCCGGCTTGATCGCGGCCGCTCTGGCCCTGATCTCTTTGTGGGTCATCAGCGCCATCGATGGAACCATCCCGTTCCCGCCGACCGCGCTGGCCGATCGTTTCATACGCGCGACTCCGGGAGACGTCGCAACCTTCTTTATCGAGCTCTTGCACAAGTGGGCGATGCGCGCCCTGAGCGCGGGGGTCGTGGTCGTGACCCTGGGGCTGGGGGCCGAAGCTCTGGCCAGGAGCGCCCGCACCGGCCCTCCACATCCCCGAGCGACCGCGGCCGTGCTGGCCGTGGCAGCTGCGCTCGCCGGGCTGGCGTCACCGCAGAAGGTGAGCGTCGTGGGGATGCTCTTCTCGGCTGCCCTCGCCGGCGTCGTCTATGCGATCGTCGCCACCCGCCTCTATGGTGGTCTAACGACCGAGGCCGGGGCCGATGCGAGCCGTCGTCGCGCGCTGCGGGTCGGCTTTGGCGGGGCCCTCGGACTGGCTCTTGCCGGCGGAGCCATCGGTTGGGCACTCAAACGTCTGTCGGGGCCGGATCGCGATGTCGCTCTGGTGGCTCCCGAATCCCCGGCGACGATCCCGGCCAGGACCGGGTTCCCCGAGGTCGCCGGATTGACCCCGGAGGTCACCAGCGCCCGGGACCACTACGAGGTCGACATCAATCTGGTGCCGCCGACGGTCGAGGTCGACACGTGGCGGCTGAGGGTCGAGGGCGAGGTGGATCGACCGCTCGATCTGGATTTCGCGGGGCTTCAAGCGAACTACGAGATCGTGGAGCAGTACTCGGTGCTGAGCTGCGTCAGCAACGAGGTCGGCGGGGATCTCGTCGGCAACTCGGCGTGGGGCGGGGTGAGACTGCGTGACGTCTTGAACGAAGCCGGCGTGAAGGATGGCGCGGTCGACATCGTGCTGAGGGCCGCCGATGGGTACTCGGATTCGATCCCGGTCGAAGTGGCTCGGGATCCCGAGGTGATCATCGCCGTATCCCAGAACGGCGAGCCACTCACCCAGGGACACGGTTTCCCCTGCCGGCTGCGGGTTCCCCCGATCTACGGGATGAAGAACGTCAAGTGGATCGAGTCCATCGAGGTGGTGACCGAGGACTATCAGGGGTACTGGCAGAAACGTGGATGGTCCGACGATGCGACCGTCCGGACGCAGTCACGGATCGACGTGGCGGGGGACGAGGATGGCGTCGTCGCCGGCCGGCCTACGTGGATAGCAGGCGTTGCCTGGGCGGGGGACCGCGGGATCGATCGCGTCGAGGTGTCGCTCGACGGCGGAGGTACCTGGAGCAGAGCTCTGTTGAAGGATCCGATCGCTCCGGATAGCTGGACGCAGTGGGCGTACGAGTGGACGCCCGAGAGAGCCGGGAGCATAACGATCCAGTGCCGCGCGACGGACGGTGACGGCGAAGTCCAGGTGATCGAGACAGCTCCGCCTCACCCCGCCGGGTCGACCGGATACCACTCGATCGAAGCGGAGGTGGGTTAACGGATCAGGACCCGAGGCCTCCGGGAGCGGTGACGCCCGGCGACTGAAGGATGTCGACCTTGTTGGCCTTCCACCCGTTAGGCGTTCGAACCATGCCCAACTCCATCCGGATCGTGTCCGTGCGTGCTTCGGCTAGGCCCGTGTTGGTGACGGACTGAGTCAGGACCGCGAAGGCCGAAGCGTTGTCGCCCTCTACCTCCTCGACGAAGATGGAGTCGAGCTCCGCCTGGCTCTCGCCCTCGGCCTCCTCGATCGCGTCGACGGCCTCGTCGCCGAAGAACACCCCGACCTCCTCGGCGAACTCGCCCACGGCGTACTGGTTTATCTCGGCGACGTCCTGATCGATGGTCTCGGCAGAGAAGTTGGTAAGAGCGAGCGCGACCTCGCTGGCGGTGTCCTCGACCTCCTGAGCCTCGTTAGCTTCGTTCACCGACTGCAGCCAGAGGACGGCGAAGACGATGGCGGCGATCAGCGCGAGCGCGAACAAGGTCCAGGGCAGGATGAGTTTCACTCGAGCGTTCATATTCTCCCGGCGGTCGGCGTCGTACCGCCCGCTAGTTTGACCCGCTAGCGCCCAAGTATCAACGACGAGTCCGGGGCGGTCTGGAACTCGTGAGGCTGGCTTCCGGGGCCAACTCCCGGGCCGTAGCGCGAGCGGCAAGCATTTCCGCCGTAGACGTCCGGCACGGGGCGGTGCGGCTCATAGGCGCGACCCTGCGGCTCGGTGTGCGGGAGCAGCTGTACACGGAACCACATGAATCCGTCGAGGCCCCTCTGCACCGACTGCTCGACAGCATCGAAGAAGAAGTGGTTGTCGTCGAGGACGCTTGCGAGGTTCTCGAGGTTGCCGGGCCGAGCCATCACCGTGTTGACGTCGCCGAAGTCGCGGATCATGCAGGCGAGATTGGCCTTCTCGGTTCCGATCAGGTCGCCGGCAACGGTGGTGAAGCGCGCGCCGTTCCGATAAAGGTCGAGCAGCTTGTAGCGGTTGTCTCGAAGGATGTCGGCGAGAACGGCGGTTTGCGTGATGTCGTCCGCGAGGGTCCTCGCATTGTCGGCGAATACCCCCGTTACCTTGGGACCGGTACGGATCAGGTCCTCGAGCTCCGATTCGACCTCGAGGAGCCGTTCCGGAAGGTCGGCAGCGGCCACGTTGAGCCGGGCGATGTCCTCACCCCGGCCGCGAAGGCCGGCTGCGAGCTCGTCAATGAGGGTGGTGAGGTCCCCGGAAGGAACCTCGTGCAGGACGTCCGCCAGCACCTCGATCGTTTTGGCCACATCCGGCGGCGGGAGCGTGTCTTCCACGCCGAGCGTCGCCCCGCTCGCAAGCGCTTCGCCGTCACCCGGATCCAGCTCGAGCGTGAGCTCGCCGATCGGACTTCGGCGTACGACCTCACCTCTGGTTCCCTCCGGGACGATCACGCCCGGGTCCAAAACGACCTTCACTCGGGCCAGATGGTCATCGTTCAGCTGCACGTCTTCGACGGAGCCAACGACGACCCCTCGCATGGTCACGTCGTTGCGAGGGTTCAGACCCGACGCGTCGGTGAAGTCGGCGTACAACACCCGACCCATCTCCTGTTCGATGATGAAGTTGGTCACGCCGAAGAAGATCAGGCCACCCGACAAGACCAGGAACGAGATGACGTTTATCCCAGTTCTGAGCTTGCTCATGAGCCGCCCTTGTCGCAGGTTCGAGCGGGATCGTTAGGGTTGTCGTTCATCCCGCAGAAGACGAAGTCCTGCACCACCTGGTTGAACTCGATGTATTCCACCCGCTGGGTGTTCTCGTTGTGCCCCGGAGCATTGGCGAGGAACCCGGCGATATCACCTTGGTTCTCAGCGAGCACGCCGAATATCGACCTCGTATGCTCGAAGAAACGCTCCATCTCGTCGGCGTGGGCGTCGAGGATCGAACGGCCCCCTCGCGCCAGGCGACCGAGCGAGATGATCGCTTGCTCGAGCCGGTCGCTCTCTTCGGCAAGCATCCTGAAGTTCTTCTCGGAGTTGAGGATGGCTTCCTCGTCCGCTCCGGCGCGGCTCGCGATCGTTGCATTGAAGCGGTCGAGGGATCTGATCAGACTGGTGATCTGCTTCGAGCGTCCCGCGTACCCGGTGATTATCTCGTTGAAGTTGTCCAGCATCCTGCGCAGCTCGAGGCCCTGCCCGCCGAACCCCTGGGCGCCTTCCTCGATCATGACCGCCAGCTCGGAAGCCGAGATCGACGCGAGAACGTCGGTTCCCTCCGCTACGAGGTCTTCGAGGTCTGAACGCGTCTCGGTGTTCGTGATCTCGTCGCCGTCCGCGAGCAGCGGCGAGTCGTCGTCGACGTCTTCGGCCGGCACGAGATCGAGGATCCTCTCGCCGAGAACGCTCGTACGCCGGACCCGTATCTGTACGTCCTCGGGCACCTCAGCGCTGGCTTCGAGCTCGACGGCCACCAGGGCCTCGTGGCCGGACAGCCGGATGTCGGTGACCTTCCCCACGACGATATCTGCCATCATCACGGGCGCGTCTTTCGCCAGGTCGCCCACATCGCCGAACTTCGCGCTTGCGGAGATCGTGTCGCCGCCTCCGGAACAAGCCGCCAGGAGAAGAGCGAAAGCCACCGCTGCGAGGAGCTTCTTCATGGGAGAGAACCCCCCGAGAGATCGCCGAGCTCGCCCTCGGCCTCCTTCTGGAGGTCCTCGATGACCTTGTCCAGATCGTCGCCGGCGTTCCGCAGGCGACGCTTCAACTTGCGGCATCTCCTCGGATACTGAGCGTTGTCGCAATTCTTGTTCAACCCGAGCTCTTTCCGGATCTTGTTTCCAACCTCTCCTTCGAGACCTTTTAATGACTCTTCCAGGGCCTCGCCGGGGGTCACGAAAGCCGGACCTTGCTCCTGCTGTTGCCCCTGCCGCTGTTGCTGCTGCTTGGCCGACGGCGTGATCTTGTCGCAGTCCTTCAAGATCTGGCAGAACAGCCCGGGCAGTTGCTCGGTGAGGAAGTCGTCCTCGCAGTTCTCGAGATCGAGGCGCAGGCACACTCCGACGAGCCGATCGCGCAGACGGAACAACGCCAACTCGACGAGCTGCCCGCCTTGGTTCGAGAGCCGCAGCCAGTCTTCCTTGTAGTCCACGGCCCGACTCGCTGCGCCGAACAAGCGTTTCGCCCACCTCCCCGTCCGAGCGAAGCGGAAGACGTTGCGATCGAGCGTTCGAGAGGTTCTGGTAAGCGTCTGGATGTCCGCCCCCAACGGGTTGCGGTGGTCGATCAACAGAGAGGCGAGCTCCGCGGCCGCCAGGTTCAGTCCCTCGATCGTTCCTTCGACCGCCGTGCGATTCTCGTTCACGATCTTCGTCACCGAGTTGTAGCTGTGGATGAGTCGCCCGATCTTCTCCTGCCTGGTGGCGAGGGCCTGGGTGATCGTGTTCAGCTCAGAGAACATCTTCGCCAGGCTGTCGCGTTTGCGCGACAGGGTGTTGATGACACCGCTGCCGTAATTGATCAGGTCGTTGAGATTCTTGCCGTTGTCATCCAGGACCGAGGCGACGTCCGTCACGAAGGCCGCAACTTTGGTTGGGTCGAGCGCCCCGAAGTAGTCCTGGAGCCCGCGCAGCAATTCGTCCTGTTCGGTCGGGACGCTAGTATGCTCCATCGCGAGGCGATCGCTCGAGAATTCCTCGCCACCGTCATAGGCGGGGAACAACTGAACGTAGCGCTCACCCAGCAGCGAAACCGGAACGATCGTGGCGTTGACGTCGGCGGGGAGCTTCAGATCGGAGTCATCGATGCGGAAGGTGACCTCGACGGATTCGCGACCCTGTTCGACGTCCGTGACGCGACCAACATCCACGCCGAGGACGCGGACGGAGTTGCCGGGGAACATCTGCACCGCCCGGGAGAACTCGGCAGTGATCGTGCGGCCCTCGTCCCCGCCGCCGAAGGCGGAGCACCCCGTCGCGACCATCACGATGGCCAGAAGCGTTCCGATGAACCGCTTGGGCATCATTCGAGACCACTCCTCAGACCCGAGGAGGTTGAGGCCCCGGTAACGGAGTCGAGGATGTCACCCAGGTCGTTCGGCATGTCCTCTTCGCCCGGCAGTGCGGTGCCGTTCCCGCCCTCCGGAGGCGCCAGGGCGGTGCCACCACCGCCGTTGCCCGAGCCCCCTTCGTCGTTCGGCGAGCCGTATTCGGCGCGCTTCTTGCACTTGCGCGGGTCCGGGCCGAGGATCTTGTCGAGCGCATCATCGAACGCACCGCAGGGACCGAAGAACTCGTCGATCCCGACGCCGCCGAGGGACTGGACGAAGATGTTTGCCCAGCGGTTCTTCGTGCCCTGTGAATAACCGATGCTCTGATAACCCTGTACGGATTCCTCGAGGTAGCTGAGGACCCCAGCGAGGTCGAGTTGATGCTGATTGATCGTGTCGAGAGCGACATGGAGCTGTCGCAAGGTGGGGTCGAGATCGCTGCGATTGCGGCTGACCAGGTTGGCGACCTCGTGTGAGGCAGAGTCTGTTGCCTGCAGCAGTGTTTCGAGATCGGCGCGGCGCTCGGACAGATTCGCAAGCACGATATCGAAATTGTCGATGAGCGAGACGATCGTCTGGTCCTTGTCGGCGAAGGCGGTGCTAAGGATCTCGAACGACTCGATGAGCCGGGCCAGCTCGTTGCTCTTCGTGTCGATCGCCTTGGTCGTGTCCGCGAAACCCCTGAGCAGTTGGGTTACCTGCTCCTCCTTGCCGGAGGTGATCTCCGAGAGGGACACCATGAACGACTCGAACGAATCGGCGTCGGACTCCTCTAAGAGAGGCACCGAAGTGTCCTGAAGATCGAGCAGCTCGACCGGCGTATCGGTTCGCTCGAGAGGTATCGAGTCACCCTCCTCCAGTTGGCCCGAGTCATCGGTGCCCCCGTAAAGTTGAACGGATTTCTTGCCCATCAGGGTCTCGACGATGATCTCGGCCTTGACGTCGGCGGGCATCTCGACGTCCGCGCTCACGTCCATCGTGACCTCGACCGCGCCGTCCTTGATCTCGACCCCCGAGATGTCGCCTGCCTCGAGGCCGGCGACGAGCACTTCGTCGCCCCCCTTGACGCCGGCCGCATCCGCGAAGCTGGCCGTCACCTCGTAGGTGTTCGCGAAGAATCCGCCCGACAGCAGCAGCGCGAAACCGGATCCGCCCAGGACGAAAACGATAGCGAAGATCCCGATGAGCAACTGGTTGCGCTCGAGGAACGACTTCTGGATCCTGCCCTTGAATGGATTACGCACCTTCATCACCCGTCAGCACGAATCGGAGAACGGCCTCGAGCCCCTCGCCGCTGCGGCCTTCGCTCGTTCCACCCGAATCGGAGGTCTGCGTTCCCGTTCCCCCGCTCGACCCCGAGGTCTGCGTCGCGTTGCCGCCGCCACCGGCGCCGGACGAGGGACCGCCGAAGCGATCCTCGCTCTCTTCGGCGACGGTGTTGCCATGGCGATCCTGGACGAGCGCCCTGACGATCCGGACGTTGAACCACTCACCCCAGCTGGAGGTCTGGAAGTACCCGGCCACTCCCATCGGCGTCGTTCGCAGGGTCTTCGCGAGATCGTCCCTGTTATTCGCAAGTGTGTTGGCAACGACGTGAAGGTTGTCGATGGTTCCGTCGATGTTGGAGCTGCTGCGCTTGAGCAGGGTGTCCAGCTGGGACTGCACCGCTGCGAAGTCGGTGACGAGCGAATTCACTTCGTTCGTCCGGCGCGCAAGCATCCCGCCGACGGTGTCGAGATCATCGATGATCTGCCTGATCGCGTCGTCCTGATTCGCGAACGCATTCATGATCTTGTCTGCGTTTACGAGCAGGCTCTCGATCTCTTGATCGTTGGCTCCCAGCTCCTTGGCCAGGATCGCACCTTGATCTATGAGGTTGCGAACGTCACCCTCATTGCCTTCGAGCGCCGTGTTCATCGCATCGAGGAACGCGTTTGCCTGCTCGGGGTCGATCGCCTTGAGGATCGGCCCCGCCCGATTGAGGAACTCGCCGATGTCGGCCACGTCCTCGGTCTGCGAGGTGGGGATGACGTCGTTCTCGGCCAGCTGTTCGTCGTCGTCACCCGGATAGACGTAGAGGAAGCGCTGGCCGACGACGTTCCGCCAGCGGATACCGATAACGCTGTCCTTCGCGAGCTGGAGGCTCTTGTCGACGTTGAACGTCACGATCGCGACGCCGTCTTTGATCTCGGCAGCGGTGACGCGTCCAACGTCGACGCCGGCGAGCTTGACTGCGTCGCCTGCCACCACGCCCGTGGCGTCGGTGAAAGCGGCTTGAAGGTCGTAGGTATCGGCGAAAAGCCGAGAGTTCGCGAGCTTTACGCCGAGCAACACCGTGAAGATGATGCAGACCACCGAGAAAGCGAGGACCTTGAGCAGCTTGGCCTTGGCTATCTTCACTGCGGCGCCCCCTTGCAGAAGGGGATGTGCTGAGCGTCGCCACCGAAGGCATCGCAGATCTGGTTGAACTCTTCGGCTTGATCGTTGCCACCCATGAAGGCAGTGAACCCGGCGCCGGCGGAACCATCGCTTCCGACGAAGTACGGCGCGATGGGGATACCCAGCTTGTAGACGTACCGGTAGAGGCCATGCACGAGGTCTTGGAGCCCACCGGGCCGCGCCGCGATCGTGGCGAGGACCTTGTCGCCCGAATCCATCATCCGGTCCCAATCCCTACGGTTGAAGATCAACAGGTCGGCGAAGTCATCGGCGAACGGTGCTAGGGAGGTCAGGGCACGTCGCAGATCGTCGTGGGCCTGAGCGGACGCGTACACCGGAACCCCTTCGTTGATAGCGTCGGCGAGAGAGTTCAGGTCGACGCCCTTCTCTTCGAGGTGAGCGAACAACGTCTCGAAGTCCTCGATGGCCTGGAGCTGTGGCTTCATGGTGGCTGCGAACGTGTCCGACAGGTCCGCGTTGGCGACTATCCCGCGTGCGATGTCATCCCCGCGATTTCGCGCCCCTCTGGAGAGCTCGTGGATGATCGTGCCGAGGTTCTCCGGATCGATCGCTTCGAAGACCGCCACGCCGTCCGCGAGCAGGTCCTCGAGCTCGGGACCCACGTGGGCTTCCTCGATCGAGTCCCCATCGGCGAGGAAGGGGCCGTCGGTATTTGGGTCGTACTCGAGGTCCACGTACTTCGCGCCGAGAGCGGTCTTGAGCTCGATCTGAAGCTCTGCGTCCTTGGGCACCTTGTATTCGGCTTCGATCTGGAGCTCGAGCCGAGCCTGGCGGTCGACGAGCTCGATGCCCGTCACCTTGCCGATCTCAACGCCTTTCGTTCGAACGTCGGCGCCTTCGAGCAGCTGCTGTCCGGCCCGGTCCAGGTCGGCGGTCACGTAGTAGTAGTCGCCGTAGGCACCGTAGGCGGCGCGCACCCCGAAGTAGACCCCGGCGCACAAGATAGTGAGCCCCAGGAGACCTCCGACGATGTACCCGATCCGTTTCATCCGGCGATGCTCACCGTGTCCCCGCCGCCCCACATGAGGAGGGAGAGGAGAAGGTTGAGACACACGACGACGACTATCGACAGGCGGATCGCCTTGCCGGTTGCGACGCCCACTCCGGCGGGGCCACCGGTCGCGTTGTAGCCGTAGTAGGTGTGGATCAAAACGACGACGATGGCGAAGATGATCGCCTTAGTGAGGCTGTAGAAGATGTCGATCGCCGGCAGGAAGAGATGGAAGTAGTGGGTGTAGGTGCCGGACGAGAGCTGGAAGAACTTCGTGACGATGGCCTGGGTGGCGAGATAGGAGGCGAAGAGCGCCGCGAGGTAGAGGGGGATCATGGTGAGGAGCGCCGCCCAGATGCGCGTCGCAACCATGTAGACGATGGAGGGCACCGCCATCACCTCGAGGGCATCGATCTCCTCCGAGATTCGGGCCGCCCCGAGCTCGGCGGTGTAGCCGGCCCCGACCTGCGCCGATAGGGCTACGCCGGCCACCAGTGGAGTGATCTCACGCGTGTTGGCCCACGACGAGACCAGGCCGACGAATGCCTCGGCGCCGATCT
>JALZOM010000021.1 GCA_030913945.1 Actinomycetota bacterium | reverse complement strand
ACCGGCGGGACCCTCGACAAGCTCGAAGCGATCCCTGGATACGACGTCGACCTGAGTGGTGACGAGATGCTGCGGGTGCTCGCTGATGTCGGCTGCGTCATCTGTTCGGCGGGAACTGACCTCGTCCCCGCCGACCGCAAGCTGTACGCGCTGCGGGACGTCACCGGAACCGTCGAATCGATCCCCCTAATCGCGTCGTCGATCATGTCGAAGAAGATCGCCGAGGGTACCGAGGCTCTGGTGCTGGACGTGAAGGTCGGCTCGGGCGCGTTCCTTCCGGACATCTCCATGGCGCGCGAGCTCGCCGAAACCATGGTGAAACTCGGCGAGGCCCACGACGTGAAGACGTCGGCCTTGATGACGAACATGGATATCCCACTGGGCCGGACCGCCGGCAACGGCCTCGAGGTAACAGAAAGCGTCGAGTCCCTTCAGGGCGAGGGGCCGGACGACCTGATGGCGGTGACGATCGCGCTGGCCCAAGAGATGCTCGACCTCGTCGGCTTGAAAGCGGATCCCGCCTCCACCATCGAGGATAGAAGCGCGCTGGAGAAGTGGCGCGCGATGGTGACCGCCCAGGGAGGCGATCCGGACGCGAAGATGCCCGAGGCATCGGAACGTCGCACCTTCGATGCTCCGGACGGTGGCTTCGTGGCCGGCCTCGACGCGCGCGCCGTCGGCATCGCGGCGTGGCGCCTAGGTGCGGGCCGCGCTCGCAAGGAGGACCCGGTCAGCCGGAGCGCGGGCATCGTCTGTCTGAAGAAGCCCGGGGACGAGGTCGAGGCCGGCGAACCCATCCTCGAGCTGCACGCCGACGATCCCGACCGATTCGAGAACGCGGTTGCCGCGTTGGATGGCGCCGTGGCGGTCGGCCCGGAGCAGCCGGAGCCCCCGAAGATGATCCTCGAGCGGATCGGCCCATGAGCAACGGCATCGTGGACGCGACCGGCCGGTCCGACTGGAAGGTCGCGGTCGTGCTCGGCTCCGGATCGAGCGGTCTGGCGCGCGAGCTCGTCGGCGGCGACCCGATCTCCTTCGCCGATGTCGAAGGGCTGCACGCATCGACGGTTGCCGGACACGAGGGCGCGCTCTATGCGGGCGACGTCAGCGGCGTTCCCACGTTGATGTTCGCCGGGCGCGTCCACCTCTACGAGGGCCACGGTCCGCGCTCCGTCACCTCCGCCGTCGAATCCGCCATCGGCGCGGGTTGCGACACGATCGTGCTCAACAACGCTGCAGGCGGGATCAACCTGGACCTCCACGTGGGCGCGCCGGCACTGATCAGCGACCACCTCAACCTCACCGGCCAGAATCCCTTGATGGGCGAACACGACGAACGAGGGCCGCGCTTCCCCGACCTCACGAACCTCTACGACGCAGAGTTGCGCAACCTGGCGCGCTCGCTAGATCCGGATCTCAAAGAGGGCGTGTACGCGGGCCTCAGCGGCCCAACCTACGAGACCCCGGCCGAGGTGAAGATGCTGAAGGCCCTCGGCGCCGATCTCGTAGGTATGTCGACGGTCCTGGAGGCGATCATGGCACGCTACCTGGGCGCGAAAGTGCTTGGCATCTCGGTAGTAACGAACTACGCAGCGGGCACAACGCCCGAACCCTTGAGCCACGAAGAAGTAACGGCAGCCGGCAGACAAGCCGCAGCGCGATTGGAAAACCTTCTGCGAAGAGTCCTCGAGAGTCTCTACTGACGAGTGGCTTGCTCCACCTTCGAGACGTCGGGGATCTTGAATTCGTGGGTGCGGCCTATCGGGTCGAAACCTAGTTTCGTGTAGAGCTCCTTCGGCCAGTCGTCGTCCTCGGCGATCAGGAACACCATGTCGTGGCCCGCTTTCTTCGCCTCCTGAAGCGCGAGGAGAACGATCGCGACGCCCAGCCCGCGGTTGCGATGCTCCTCGAGCGTCAGCACACCTTCGATCTGTCCGGTCTCGCCGTCGCTGTACAGCTCGCAGCTCGACACGGGCTCGCCATCGACGAAAGCAGCGAACTGACGCATGTTCCCCGCCTTCGACCACACCCGGAAGCAATCCCGCAACTGCCTGACGACCTCCTCATCTTTCGCGATCTCCGGATCCTGGCGCAAGGATTGCTCCCGGACGTGAAGGTGATCTTCGAGGTCCACCTCCCTCGCGACGCCGGGCGGCAGATGGCGGTCGGGCTCCCGCTTGGCCTCCATGAAGAGCAGGTTCACGACCTCCCATCCGAGCTCTTTGAAGCGGGGGGTGAGACGGTCCCCCAGCGCCTGGTCATCGAGCTCGAGCACCCGGTGCTTGAAGCCGTCCAGGAGGCGGTCGGCTTCTTCGGCCAGAGCCTCCGGGGTCACGTCCTGGGGAGCGTTCTCGACACGCAAGAAATTCAGGTCGTGCACGTATGGGAACTCGTCGTGGAACAGCGCCGTTCCCCACTCGAAAGGAACCTGTCGTTGGGCGCCGCGGTCCTCGATACCGTGCACGAATTCGGTGGCCCGCCTCAGCCTGGCGGGCGAGGAGGTGCTCAAGCGCCTTTCGGGTGCCACACGGTCTTCATCTCCATCAGACCGGTGACCTCGTAGGGGCTCCGGGCCTCGGTGGACCGCACGATCCGCTTGACGTTCTCGGCCGCTGCCCTCTCAGCGTCGGACACGCCATCCTCCGGCACTCCCGTGATGTCCAGGCCATCGATGTCGAGGTGCGATGAGATGACGGGCACGAGCTCGGACTTGTGGCCGGTCAGCACGTTGACCACGCCGCCGGGAATGTCCGCGGTCGCGAGGCACTCGGCGAGCGTGATCGAGGGCAGCGGATGCGCCTCGGAAGCGAGAAGCACGACAGAGTTGCCGCCGCACAGCGCGGGAGCGAGGCGGGCGACCAGCCCAGCGAGGCCTGGCTGTTCCGGGGCGATCACACCGACCACGCCGATCGACTCCGGCGCGGTGATGTTGAAGTACGGGCCGGCGACGGGGTTCAGGCCCCCGGCCACCTGTGTCAGCTTGTCGGTCCACCCCGCGTACCAGACCCAGTCGTCGATCGCGCGGTCGACCTGCGCCTCGGCGTCATCGTTCCCCTCGGCGACAGCGACCTCATCGATGAGCTGAGCACGGCGTCCCTCCATGATCTCGGCCACGCGATAGAGGACCTGGCCCCTGTTGTACGCAGTGAGCCCCGCCCACCCAGGCCACGCCTTGCGCGCCGCGACCACCGCATCGCGCACGTCCTTGCGCGATGACCGCACGGCGTTGGCGAGGAAGGCTCCATCCGAATCGGTGACCTCGTAGGAACGCCCCGACTCGGAGCGCGGGAACTTGCCCCCGATGTAGAGCTTGTAGGTCTTCTTGACGTCGATGCGCTGGGTCATCGTTCGCTCAGCTCGACATAGGCTTCGAGGCCGTGCCGTCCGCCCTCGCGGCCGAAGCCGGACTCCTTGTAGCCACCGAACGGGCTCGTCGGATCGAAGCGGTTGAACGTGTTGGCCCACACGACGCCGGCCCGCAGGCGGTCGGCCATCCACAGGATGCGGGAGCCTTTCTCGGTCCACACCCCCGCCGACAAGCCATATGGGGTGTTGTTCGCCTTCTCGACGGCTTCGTCCTCGGTGCGGAAGGTGAGGACGGAGAGTACCGGCCCGAAGATCTCCTCCTGCGCGATGCGGTGCGATTGCGACACGCCGGTGAACACGGTCGGAGGGAACCAGAAGCCGCGGTCGGGGATCTCGCATGGGGGCTGGAAGAGCTCGGCCCCCTCGTCGACGCCGATGCCGACCAGCTTCTTGATCTTGTTCAGCTGGTCGCGCGAGTTGATCGCACCGATGTCGGTGTTCTTGTCGAGCGGATCGCCAACCTTCAAGGTCCCGAGGCGTCGCTTGAGCTTGACCATGGCGCGCTCCTGGATCGATTCCTGAACCAGCAATCGGGAGCCCGCGCAACAGACATGACCCTGGTTGAAGAAGATGCCATTCACGATGCCCTCGATCGCCTGGTCCAGCGGCGCGTCGTCGAAGATGATGTTGGCCGCCTTGCCGCCCAGCTCGAGCGTCAGGTGTTTGCCGGTGCCGGCGAGGTTGCGCTGGATCTCCTTGCCGACCTCGGTCGACCCGGTGAAAGCGACCTTGTCGATATCCGGGTGGCGGACGAGAGCGACCCCGGTCTCGCCGGCCCCCGTGATGATGTTGACCACGCCGGGAGGAAGGCCGACCTGCTCGCAGATCTCGGCGAAGAGCATCGCTGTGAGGGGAGTCGTCTCGGCCGGCTTGAGCACGACGGTGTTGCCCGTCGCCAGAGCGGGTGCGATCTTCCACGCCAGCATCAACAGCGGGAAGTTCCACGGGATGATCTGCGCGCACACCCCAAGCGGTTTCGTCGTGCGGCCGGCCAACGCGTACTCGAGCTTGTCGGCCCATCCCGCGTAGTAGAAGAAGTGTGCAGCGGCGAGAGGAACGTCGATGTCGCGACTCTCGCGGATGGGCTTGCCGCCGTTCATCGATTCGAGAACGGCGAGCTCGCGGCTCCGTTCCTGCATGGCGCGAGCGATGCGGTACATGAACTTCGAACGGTCGGCCGGAGCCAGCGCGGACCACGTCTCCGCGGCCTTGCGCGCGGCCCCCACAGCGCGATCGATGTCGTCCTCGCCCGCTATCGGGATCGCCGACAGCACCTCTTCCGTGGCCGGGTTGATCGTCTTGAAATAGTCGCCGGATGCCGGCTCGACGAACTCGCCCCCGATGTAGAGGCCATAGGTATCGGCCACGAACGCGATGTCGGTGGACTCGGGCGCGGGTGCGTACTCCCAGCGGCTCATCAGTCCAGTGTGTATCTATCAGGGTCCGAATAAAAGCCTTTCCGCTGCTTGTCGATCTGCATGAGCAGATCGTTGAGCAGGGACGAGGCGCCGAAACGGAACCGGTCGGGCGTGAGCCACTCGTCCCCCAGCGTCTCGTGGATCACCACGAGGTAGCGGATCGCTTCCTTGGAGTTGCGGATCCCGCCGGCGACCTTGAGCCCGACCTCAGTCCCGGTGACGTCGACGAAGTCACGGATAGCCTCGGCCATGACCAGGCACGTGGGCAGCGTCGCCGCGACGGGAATCTTGCCGGTAGACGTCTTGATGAAGTCGGCTCCAGCGGCCATCGCGATCAGCGACGCCTTGCGGATGCGGTCGTAGGAGCCGAGCTCGCCGGTCTCGAGGATGACCTTCAGGTGCGCGTCGCCGCACGCCCGTTTGCTGGCCACGATCTCGTCGAACACGGTCTGGTCGTCACCGGCCAGGAACGCGCCCCGACTGATGACCGTATCGATCTCGTCCGCACCGTCCGCGACCGCGCGCTCGATCTCGAGCAGTCGCAGGTCCAGCGGCGTCTGGCCGGAGGGGAACCCAGTCGCCACCGAGGCCACCACGACGCCGGAGTCCTTCAAAGCAGCCGCCGCCGGCGCGACGAGGCGCGGATAGACGCACAACGCCGCGACGTGCGGGACCGATGGGTCGGTCGGCGAAGGACGCATCGCCTTCGATGCGAGCTGACGGATCTTTCCGGGACTGTCCTGCCCCTCAAGCGTCGTGAGGTCGCAACACCGCACGGCCAGATCGAGGGCCCATAGCTTCGAGTCCTTCTTTATCGAACGGGTCGCCAGCCGGGCGGCGCGCTCCTCGGCGCCCACCGCATCGACGGAACCGCCGATGCGATCGACGAGATCGAGCGAGAACGCGGCGGTGGTCGCCACCTCTTCCTCCGTCCTAGTGCTGGTGCTGGTGCTCGTGACCGCCGGCAGGCGTCATCGAGATGAGCGGGAGCGAGATCCGTTTGGTCGCCCTGGGCTTCGGAGGGAGGAGGTTGACGAGCTCCTTCGCCGTCCGGTCGAGGGCCTGGCCCGCCTCACTGTCGGGGGCCTGCAGCACGATCGGCGCACCGACGTCCGCGAGCTCGCGGAGCTTGGGGTCGATCGGGATCTGGCCCAGCAGCGGGACCTCGAGCGTGTCGGCCAGCGTCTGGCCCCCGCCCGATCCGAAGATGTCGTAAGCCTTGCCGTCGTCGCCGCGGAAGTAGGACATGTTCTCGACCACACCGGTAACGTTCAGGCCCGTCTTCTCGGCCATGAACCCGGCGCGTTGCGCGACCTTCTCGGCGACGGCCTGCGGGGTCGTGACGATGACCATCTCGGCCCCCGGCAGGAACTGTGCGATCGAGATGGACACGTCGCCGGTTCCGGGAGGCAGATCGACAAGCAGGTAGTCGGGCTCGTCCCAGTGCACATCGGTGAGGAACTGCTGCAGCGCCTTGTGCAACATCGGGCCGCGCCACACGACGGGGTTGTCCTCGCCGGTGAAGAGGCCGATCGATACGACCTTCACGCCGAATATCTCGGGCGGCATGATCATGTCGCCGACGACGGTCGGGCGCTCGTGCAGACCCAGCATGCGCGGGATCGAGAAGCCCCACACATCCGCGTCCAGCAATCCGACGGTGTGACCCTGCTTCGATAGGGACGCGGCGATGTTCACTGTGGTGGTGGACTTGCCGACACCGCCCTTGCCCGAACCGATCGCGATCACCTGCGTGTGCGAATCGCTGCGGGCGAACGGAGCGGTGTTGTCCTCGCGCAGGTTCCCGGTCAGGGCCTTGCGCTCATCCTCCGTCATTGAGGTGAGCTGCACCTCGACGTGGGACACGTCCGGGTAGGTCTCTTTGATCTTGGCCGGGATGACCGTGTGGAAGTAGTCCTTGAGGGGGCAGCCGGGGATCGTGAGGGCGATAAGGACAGTGACCTGCGAGCCCTCGATCGCGATGTTCCGCACCATGTTGAGCTCGTTCAGCCCGCGATGCAGCTCCGGATCCTGGATCTCGCCCAGGATTGCCGAGATCTGTTCGGTGGTGGGCATGTGGCGGATCACTCCCTCGTGAGGTTCGGTTCCCAAAGGTTAAGCGACGCGGGGCTTCAGCTATTCCGCTGAGAAAAACCTCAGAACAGCAGGTCGGGGCGGGCCCGAGAGCCTCAGACCAGCACGTCGAGGGCGTCGGGCACGAGGGATACCTCGGCGGCCTCGTGGTGCCCGATGTAGTCGCCGTCGACCTGGACGGGCAGGGCCTGGGTCGAGGAGATGCTCGCCCCCGACACGTCGTGGTGATAACGGTTCACCGACCAGTGGGTGTGCGAGCCGTCAACGAACAGGCCCCACGCGAGCGGGGCGACACGGGCGGCGCTCAGCTTGCCCAACGACAAGAAATCGAGCCCTGCGTCCAGGCGCGCCAGGGGGCAGACATCCACGGGGAAACGCTTGAAGTACGTGAACGGCCTCGCGTTACAGCAGACCACGGTGATCGCCTGGCTGGGCTCGGCCCCCTCGACGGCCAGCGTGATGACGGGGTCGCGCTTGCGGTACTCGGTCAGTCCGGCCTTGAAGGCGTTCTTGACCCACAACCATTGGCCGTAACGCTGCTTGCCCTCGGGGTTGACCTCGGCGCGCCGGACGACCTCGGCGTCGAGCCCCATCCCCATCGAGAAGGTGAAGTAGCGATCGCCCACTCGCCCGACGGGAACGCGCCGTTTCTGATCCGATCGCAGGTGCGCGGCGACGAACGCGGTGGCATCTATCGGTTGCTGCGGGATCCCGAGCGAGCGCGCCATGACGTTCGTGGTACCTCCGGGCAAGATCCCGAGCGCGACGTCGGTGCCCACAAGTCCCTGAGCCACCTCGTTGATCGTTCCATCGCCTCCGAACGCGACAACCGCATCGAAGTCTCGATCGACGGCATCGCGAGCCAACTCGCTCGCATGCGAACGCCGCGCCGTATCCGTTACTTCGAGCTTGAAGTCCGCGGATAACGCCTTCGAGATGACCTCTTTGGCGCGCATCGACACCGAGCCTGCGTGAGCGTTGGAGACGAGCAGCACCTTCTTCATAGACGCCGAATGCTACCTACCTGTCGTGGAGGTCGGCGCGTATGCTGCTGAGCGTGAGCGGCTCGGAGACAACGCGTTGATCGTCGTCCTGGGCGTCGCCGTCGTCGCAGCCATCGCCGGGGTGCTGCGCGGCGGGTCCCTCTCGACGCTGGCGGACACGCGATTCCGCTGGGGGTGGCTGATCTTCGCCGGCCTCGCCCTCCAGCTGGGTTTCGACCTCTGGGACCCCGACTGGCTGACCCGCGCCCAGGCGACCGCGATCGTGCTCGCTTCCAACGGACTGATCCTCGTTTTCGTGATGCTCAATCGGGCCTTGGCGGGGATGTGGTTGATAGGGGTGGGGCTCGCGCTGAACGCACTCGTCATAGGCGCGAATCAGGGCATGCCGGTCTCGGTGGACGCAGCTCACTCGGCTGGGGCTCCCGTCCCCAACGACACTTCCAGCATCAAGCACGAACGCATGGATGACGACACGTTGCTCCCGTGGCTCGGCGACGTCATCCCGCTGTCGGTCGGGAATCAGGTCCTCAGCATCGGCGACCTGGTGCTCGCCGCCGGTATGGGGTGGCTCGTCAACGTCAGGACGCGAGAAAGGAGCTAGAGGGCCTGGAGCTTGCGGTTGAGCGCTTGCAGCATCGCGCGCACCGACGCGGTGGCGACATCATCGTGCACGAGAGCCGAGCCGATCACCGGCACGGACGCGCCGTTCTCGTAGTAGATCGCCCGCACGACCACGGAATCGTTCGACCCGATGCGCTGGACGACGACCTGGTCGACCTCGACGGCGGTCTGGTGATCCTCGAGCACGGGCTTCATCGCCTGCGTCAACGCTATCGTCGCGCCACGGGCCCGAGCCTCACGCGAGGCTCCGGCTGCCGACGCACCCTCGGTCGTCTGACCGTCCGGCCACTTCAGCGCCACCTTCACCCAACCGGACTCACCACGACTCGCAAGGACCACTCGCTCGAGTACGGGACGATGACCGTTACGTCCGTTCTCTGATGCGTCCTGGGATTCCGGGAGCGGGGGAGGATCGGACTCGAGGGGCTCGTCGAGCTGAACGATGGACACGATGCGATGGTCGATCGGCATCCCGAAGCCGGCCGTCGCCAACGACTGCACGTCTCGAACGACCTGTTTGGGGGCCCGGGTCGAGGTGGAGACGATGTGGATCTCGGTGGGGGCCCCGTTCGCGCCGATGACCCGCGCGCTGCGCACGCCGGCGACTTTCTTCAGGTCGGCTTCGAGTCGACTCCACTGTTGATCGGCCATGCTCCGCCCTCTCTAAGCTGAGAAGTTTATCGGAGCCGCCGCCAGTCTCCTAAAGGAAAGTCCTGTCATTCCCGCCAAACGCGCCAATGCTGGAGAGAGAGCATCGCTACGCTTCGCCAGGCACCGTAGCTCCCAGCCCCGCCTGCCGACGGCTCCGGCGCCAAGCGGGAGAGAGAGCTACAACTGTTCCAAGTCCGGAGCCCATGACCTCGGCGTTGCCGACGCTTTCAACGAGCGCCGTCAGAGCATCGCCCATCGCCGCCTGCGGCTCGGCGATCAAGACCTGGAGCTGATTCCGTGTTGGGCGCAATATGCCCTCAGGGAAGTGGGCGTCAAAAAGAGACCCCCCTAACTCTCGAGGCCCCATCACTAACAGTAATTAACAGCACTGTCAGAGAGTGGGAAATCCCCCGAATGAGGCTATTCAGACCCCATCCGAGCCTCGACCTTCCACCTCCGAGGGTCAGGATCATCCGGCCAGGGGTCGGAATCTGACTGAAATGGCGGTCCCAGTTAATGGAAAGACAACCCACCAGGGCCCGGGACATGGGCCTCAGAGCCAGCGCGTCAGTCAAACTCGGTGTCTCTCACCCCTTGTCACTTTGATTCACACCCGTTACTGTGCGAACTAGCCTCGAACGGGGGGGAATTTCACCCGAATGGGCGATGTAACTGTTCAAACGAGGGACAGGAGCGGAGTAGGACAAAGATCTAGGAAGCACCAGAGCGGAGCGGACCAGTCCAAGGTCAACGAACTTCGAGAACACCGGGGGAGGTCCGCTAATGAAGTACCGTCTTGTCGCTCTTGCTAGTGCTCTGATGGCGTTGTTTCAGGTTGCTGGTGCAGCTTGGCGCAACTAGTAGTCCATCATTAAAGAGGGGGGAGTCCAGTGGGCTCTCTCCTCTTTCTTTTCCGGAACGTTCCCCTCTCTCTTGCTCCGTTGCTCTTACGATTGACGGCATGGGGCATCTTCGAACCAAGATCTCGATGATCATCTTGATCGCTCTGGTCTTGTTTGGCGTAGCCGTAGTGGCCTCAAGAGGAGCATCCGTCCCCCACCCGTTCCAAATTCTCTTCTGGATTGCAATCCTGGCTGGAGCCGAGTTGCTTCCAGTTTCTCTAGGGTTTGGAAC
>JALZOM010000198.1 GCA_030913945.1 Actinomycetota bacterium | reverse complement strand
ATGTTGGAGTCAAAGGTGTCGACGCGGACACCGTCGAGGCGGCACGCGGCATGGGCATGCGGGAGAGAGAGGTGCTCACTCGGCTGGAGCTACCGCTGGCAACCCCACTGATAGTTGCCGGCCTACGTCTCGCGGCGGTTCAGGTGGTTGCTACGGCGACGCTGGGCGCGGTCGCGGGGTGGGGCGGGCTCGGCCGCTTCATAGTGGATGGGTTCTCGGTTGGCGACGACCCCCAGATCGTCGGAGGTGCCCTGCTGGTTGCTCTCCTTGCGGTGGCCACCGAGGTCGGGTTCGGCTTGCTCGAGCGAGTAGTAACGCCCAAGACCATCTCGCAACGGTCGGGCGGAAGGCGCGCTCTACCCGGCCCGGCTATCGGCTCGGAGGCCGGCTCCACTTCCTGAAACTCGACGCGGCCTCGATCTAGTTCGATGCTTGAAGATCACGACGCTTCCCTTGACTAGTTGTCCGGCCACGCAGGTAATGTTGCCGCTTGGTCGGGGAGCGAGGCGAACCGCCTTGCCTACAGATGATGGGAGGGAACCCATGCGGAGTTTCCGCAATAACGCTCATGGGGCGGCCCTGCTCACGTTGCTGCTGTTACTGGGCGCGTGCGGGTCGGGAGTGAGCGACGACGAAGGAGGCTCCTCCGGAGGAGGAGGCAGTGGTGAACCGGTAGCCAGCTCGATGATCCTGGGTGGACCGCCGGAGTGTCCCGACAGGCCATTCTGCATCCCGGGGCTCGAAGAGACGTATGGCATCGAGTTCGAAGAGTTCCAGCCGCTCGACGTGGGTGGTCCTCAAACGGTTAACGCGCTGAAGGCGGGACGGATCGACGTCGGCCTGCTGTTCTCGACCTCGAGCGCCATCCAGGCGAACGACTTCGTAGCGCTCGAGGATGACAAGGGCTTGCAGACCGCGGAGAGCATCACCCCGCTTATCCGCCAGGATGCGGTCGACGACACGGTCGAAGGGGCGTTGAACGACGTGTCCGCTGCGATCACGACCGAAACGATGATCGAGCTGAACAGTAGCGTCGAGATCGACCAGGACGACCCGGCAGATGTCGCCGCCGGTTTCCTCGAGGATGAGGGCATCTCGGCTGAGGGGGGCGGTGGATCCGGGGACATCACCGTCGGCGCGGTTGCGTTCGCCGAGAACCAGATCGTCGCCGAGATGTACGCGCAGGTGCTGGAGCAAGCGGGCTACACCGTGAATCGCCAGACCAACCTGCGGTCGCGCGAGATCCTTTATCCCGCTCTCAAGAGCGGCGAGATCCAGGTCGCGCCCGAGTACCTTGGCTCGCTGCTTCTCTTCCTCGACCCCGACGCCGCGGCGAGTGGGGAGCCCACTGAGAACGCCGACCTGTTGCAGCCGTTGGTCGAGAAGGACGGGCTCACGCTTCTGGAGCCGTCCGCGGCCAACGACACGAACGCGTTCGTCGTGACCCAGGAGACGGCCGATGAGTTCGGTCTGTCCGCGGTTAGCGATCTAGCGAAGCCGGCGGAGTAAGTAGAGCGCGCTTCAGCTTGTGAGGGCCCGCCTTCGCGGCGGGCCCTTGCGCGTCTAGGCGTGCGCCTCAATGTGTTTCTCGCCGGAGCGGATCGGTACCTCTAGCCGGTTGGCCGGGGGGGCCAGAGGACAGACCCACCGGGGATCGTAGGAACACGATGGGTTGTAGGCGAAGTTGAAGTCCAGGAACAGCCGGTCGCCCTCGCTCCCGAGGTCGGAGCCTTTGATCGTGTCCAGCAGGTAGCGGCCCGCGCCGTAGGTCTCGTCGCCGCTGGTGCCATCGGCGAACGGGACGAACAAACCCCCGCCGTACCCGTCCAGCCAGTACATCTCCAACGAGAGCTCCCGGCCAGCGAGTTCGAAGGCCGCTAGCCCGACACGCGTGAAACCCATGGTCTCGTCACCGCTGGTGGGGATCTCGAAGTGCTCCATCTCGGCCGCGCGCACACCCGCGAGGACGCGCTGGTCTGGGTCGTAGTCGAAGTACTCCAACTCGGTGAAGCCGGCGCGCTGGTTTTCGGGGATCGGAGATTGCGGATGATGAGCGAACAGGTCGTCCCGCTGCTCTCGCCACATCGACCAAGCGCTCGCGCCGTCGGGCTGGGCGCGCACGGCAGCGTAGAGCTCGAACACACGCCGCTTCCAATCGAGGAGGTCGAGTTCGTTCGTCACGGTGGGCCCAGATGGATTTGAACCATCGACCTCACCCTTATCAGGGGTGCGCTCTAACCGAGCTGAGCTATGGGCCCCGAAGCGGAACGGCATCCTACCCGCCGCCCCAAGCAGTTCTGGCGCACGAAAATGGGGGCCACGATTCGATATGACCGGGCGGTGCCTAGGCGTTGAGGCCGAGACCCATAACGATGTCGTCCTTGGGACGAGCGCCCACGACTTGAGCTTTGATGTCACCATCGGCGAATAGGGCGATCGTCGGGATGCTCATGACCCCGTACTTCGCCGCTACCGTCGGAGCTTCGTCGATGTTCAGCTTGACGACCTTGATCTTGCCTTCGTACTCCTGGGCGATCTTCTCCAGCTCGGGGTGAACGAGGCGACACGGGCCGCACCACTCCGCCCAGAAGTCGACCACCACGGGAGTGTCCGAGGTCAGCACGACCTCGTTGAAGTCCTTGTCGCCGACTGCCTGCATCTCTGACACGACCTACCGCCTCCTGGATTCAGTTGTTGATGCCTTCAACGGTGAAAACACCCTCTACAAGGCTATATTCCCCACCCGCCCCCTACGAACCGGTCAAAGGCTGCTGCTCGACAGCCCCACCTCGCGTGCCCCAAGACCAGGTCTGCCTCTCGAACGTCTGCGAAGCTAGACTGAGGGTTCTATGGGGCGGTAGCTCAATTGGTAGAGCACCTGCTTTGCAAGCAGGAGGTCGTCGGTTCGATCCCGATCCGCTCCACTCCCTCGGAACCTTCACACGGAACCTTCACACACGGAACCTTTCTTGCACGGCGCGCATTGAACCGGGCGCGACCGTGATTACTGGAGCAGACCGCCGCCGACCCGACCTACCCCTCCGCGACCGACCGGTAGGTGCACACGTGCACGCCCGTGCCGCTGGTGACCGTGGAGACCAGCTCGAGTGTGCGCAGCGCCCCATCGTCGGGGAAGATGGTCTTGCCGCCACCGAGGATCACCGGCTCGATCATGAGCCGGAGCTCGTCGACCAGGCCCTGACTCAGGAGGGTGCGCACGAGCGAGGCACTCCCCATGACCAACAGGTCGCCGCCGTCGGTCTCGTGCAGCTCCCGGATGCGGGGGACGGCCTCGTCGCCGGGGATGCGCGTGGTGTTGTTCCACGTTAGCTCGTCGTCGCCCAGCGTCTCGGACACGACGTATTTCGGGATGGCGTTCATCTTGTCGGCGAACGGGTCGCCGGCTCGCCCGGGCCACGCAGCGGCCATCGTCTGCCACGTGCGGCGCCCGAACAGCAGCGCCTTGGTCCCGGTCATCGCCTCGTTGTAGGCGCCGCCCACCACCTCCGGGTCGAAGAATGGGTGTGACCAGCCGCCGTGAGCGAAGCCACCGTCGGTGTCTTCGTTGGGTCCGCCTGGTGCCTGCACGACGCCGTCCATGCTTATGAACTCCATGATCACGATCCGCATGGGACTCACTCCTCTTCCTCGCTTCAGGGGGAGCCTAGGTTAGCCGCCCTGTATTCATCAGCCGAATGGAACAAGACGCCGGGCGGAGCCGTCTCAGGGACATGAACAAGATCTCGGCTCTTCTTCTCGTCGGTTTGCTGCTTTCGGCGTGCACGGATCAACCCCGCACCTTGCCCGCGCCGACGAAGAGCCTGGACCCGTCCGCGAACGCCGGTCCCAGTCGGGCGGAGCTCCGGAGCATCGAGGTCTACGGAGCAGTTCTCCGCCGGTTGATCATGAAAGACCACACGTTCGGGCGCGGACGATCTCCGTTCGATCACGTCTATGTCCTGGATGGGGCCGTGCGCAACGGCGCGCGCTGGCGCAATATGTGGAAGATCGCGAAACCATTCAGCGAGGAGGTGCGCAAGGGTCTGCGGGAAGAGCTGCGAGCGCTTCCGCCGATCACTTTCATCTCCGGGACCAGGGCGCAACGCATGGGCGATAAGGGGATGGTCAGAGGGGTCGAGGGGATGGGGGTGATCCTTTCGGTCGGCTCGATCGATGGGCATGGCTCGAGGGTTGAGGTGTCGAACTCTCTCTGGTGCAGCGGGCTGTGTGGACAATGGCTGACCTACGTTCTCGAGTTGACCGAGGGTCGATGGAAGATCACCGGTACAACCGGTCCCATGGTGATCTCCTAGTCTTTCCCTTCAGCACCGCCGGCGACATAGACCGTCGATGTGGATGAGAACCGGAACCCGAGCTGCCCAGAGAGGGAGGGTATGGACGCGATCATGTTGTCTGCGGACGGGCGCACGACTGCTGGAATCCTGCTGCTGTCGATCGTTGCCATCGAGTTCGGCGGTCTGTACGTACTGAAGATCGTGACGGGCCGGGAACCCCGCACGGAGTTTCAACTAGCTTTCTCTCGAGCGGGACATGCACATGCGGGCGTTCTCGTAACGCTTTCGCTGGTGTGCCTGGTACTCGTGGATGCCGCCGGACTCTCGGGTTGGTCGGCAACTCTGGGTCGTAGCGCGGTCCCGCTTGCGGCCGTCCTCATGCCGGCCGGATTTTTCTTCTCGTCCGCTCGCCGCGGCGCGACGGAGCCGGATCGCTGGATCGTCCTGCTCTACGCCGGAGCCGCCTCCCTGGCCCTCGGGGTCACCGGTCTCGGCATCGGTCTACTGACCTCGTAGTTCAACGCTCAACGGTATCTGCGTGCGACGGCGATCGTCGCTACCGCCACGCAGAAAGCCACCGAGTTCGGGATGATCAGCACGGGATCGTTCTTCGAGACGCCGTAGAGGGCCCACAGGGCGAACCCCACCAGAAGCACGAGGAAGTAAGGGATCGAGACGTCGTCGGACGAACGACGTTGCACGATCCGTCGGATCTGGAGAGCCGGCGACGCGGCCATGACCAGGGCCCACGATCCGGTGGCGATAGCGAGCGCGTTCTCGAGCATGCAGACTCCTAGGGTCGGTCGGTGGCGCAATCAGCGCTCGGTTAGAGATCGCGCTCAGCCCGGCGGCGGAGGAGCGCGTGGGCGATCGGAGGCATGTTAGCAGCGCGCCCCTCGTGTCGAACGGCGGCGAAGACTGGTGCCGAGAGTCCCCAGCCCTCGCCCGACCCGTTCCGAACCCGCGGGTCCCACACCCGGCGGGTGCACCGAGAGTTATCGCTCAAGTCTCATAATCTCCGTGTGAGTTCTTCGGGTTCGAACGATGAGGTTCAGCAAGAGGACCTGCGCGGCGCCGACGTGCGTTCGATCCTGAGGTCGCCGGACGTCGGGACGGTCATGCTCGTCTGCTTCGTTCTGATGGCGGGCTTCGGCGTCGTCGCTCCGATCCTGCCGTTGTTCGCGCGGTCCTTCGGGGTCGGTTATGCCGCGGCCGGCGGGATGATCTCGGCCTTCGCCGCCGCTCGTCTCGCTTTCGACTTGGTCGCGGGCCCTCTGATCGACCGCTATGGCGAGCGTCTTGCGGCGACCCTGGGGATGACGTTCCTCGCACTCTGCGCCCTGCTCACCGCCAACGCTCCCAATTTCGCGCTGGCGACGATCTTCTGGGCGGCGGGGGGAGCCGGATCCGCAGTCGTGTTCGCGTCGAACTACAGCTACCTGCTGAAGGTCGTGCCGAAGGACCGGATGGCGCGCACCCTGGGCGTTTTCTACGGGGCATTCAACGCAGGGATCATCACTGGGGGTTTCGCCGGCGGGTTCATCGCCGACCGGTTCGGGATCGCCAGCCCCCTGCTGGCGTACTCGGCGTTGCTCCTCATTGCGGTAGCCGTCTACCTGCGCTTCGTCCCGGCCCCCGCTGGCTCGGAACGCTGCGAGCCTCCCGTCGCCCAGGAAGCTCGCGCCGCCCGAGAGGTGCCGGCCATCAGGCGAAGCAAGGCGCGCATCGTCGAGATGCTCAGGACGCCCGCCTTCAAGACGGTCATGGTGGTGAACTTCGCGTACATGTGGTTCGTGGCCGGGGTCTTCGACACCCTCGTACCGCTGATCGGCAAGGACGCGGTCGGGATGTCCACCCTAGGGATCGGAGCCGTCTTCGGGGTCGCGCTCGCCACGGAGTTCGCCGTTCTCTACCCCGCCGGAAGCCTGGCGGATAGTCGGGGCCGTAAGGCGGTGATGGTGCCCGCATTGATCGGCCTCGCGGTCACGATCGCCCTGGCCGGCTGGGTCACCACCGTGTGGGCGATGGCGGCCGCGATGGCCGTTTTGGGGATCTTTTCAGGCTTCGCCGGAGTGCCGCCGGGGGCGATGCTCTCGGACGTGACGCCGGAAGGTAGCTCGGGAACGGCGGTGGGCATCTTCAGGTTCTCCGGCGATCTGGGGTTCGCACTCGGCCCGATCATCGCCGGCATCACGACGAACGCCTTCGGATTCCGAGGCTCGTTCGCCATAGCGGCTCTCCCGATCCTCGCCGCTCTCTTGTTGGTCCTCCGGACGCCCGAGACCATGGCTCGAGCCTCTCCGGTCCCCTCAGTGAGCGTGAAAAGTCCCGTTTGACGGATCCGCAGTCGGGTAACTACGGTCACGAGCCGGAGCCTGCTGGGGGGCTCTTTTTGTATGCGGCGACTCACTGGAGGTGTGGCGAATCAGGCGTATCGGAATCGTGTTGGGCTTGATCCTCGCGCTCGCGATCACGTCGGCGGCCCTCGCACATCACCGCGTGCTGCGAGGCAGGGCCTACTACTACTCCAGCCAGTACGTCGGACAGAGGATGGCATGTGGCGGCACCTACCAGCACGACAAGATGATCGCCGCGCACCGCACCCTTCCCTGCGGCACACGCCTCCGTGTGAAGAACGTCAGGAACGAGCGCCGCGTTACCGTGACCGTCAAGGACAGAGGGCCCTTCGGAGACGACGATTTCATCCTGGACCTCTCTCGCGGGGCGGCGAAGAAGCTCCGTTTCGTCCGCGCCGGAACCGCCCGGGTCCGAGCCGTCGTGCTCCACAACTGACCCCGGAGAAAATACAAGGCCCCCGTGAGGGGGCCTTGTGATGCTTCGGAGATCTCAGTACTCGACCTCGACCCCTTCGGCCGCCTTCGGCATCGCGTTGAACACGTTCTGAAGCTGCATGAGCTTCATCATGTTCCCCGAGATCTTTAACTTGCCCTGCATGAAAGCCTGTTGCGCGTTCAATTCGGACTTAGTGATCGCCGCCGCCGTCTCGTACGTCTGAGTGAGGGTCGCATCTGCATCCGACACCTCACCGATGCCTACCTGAGCTTTGCCGCCTTCCAGCGTGAAGTAGTACTTCGTCTCCCCGCCGTCGGGTGTGTCCGTAACGACCTGCTGGAGCTTGACCTGCTGGCTGCCGGCTGCGCTCTTGAACTCATCCGAGGAATTGAGCTTTTCCGTCATCTCATTGGCCCATTCCTCGGAAAGGAACTTGACTGCCACGTGGCCTCCTTGGGAAAAAAACCTCTGGGCGCGAGAACATACCTTTTCACGTACTGATTCGACTAATCGCACGATGCCTGCGCCGGGCCCACCGCCCCGTGGGCGATGCTTGGTGGGGTGGGCGATGCTTGGTGGGGTGGGCGATGCTTGGTCGGAGGCTCTCGGGTGTTTACGCCGGTCGAGGGCAGCACGATGATGGGTGGCGTGGCGTGAGTGAGTTCCGGCGACTCGGCCGTGCGAGCTGGGCGGCAACGTCGAGGATCACCCTCGACCGCCAGTCGCGTTTAGGAGGAACGGTGACCGAGGACTCCAGCGACACCGGCGTGGCCATCGAAGTGATGATCACGGCGCAGGTGCCGATTCCAAGCGCTTACATGTTCCGTGCAGGAGGCGGTAACCGTCTCACCCGCCTCGCCGGGCTGCGGCCCGGAGGCGACGTCCTGCGCTCGCCATGCCTCGCCTATGTGGTTCGTCATCCTTCTGCCGGTCGATCCTGATCGACACCGGTATGCATCCCGACGCAAGCGAGTCTCTCCGTCGAGACTTTGGAGTTCTGATGAGTACGCCGTTTCGAGCCCTGCGGCCCGCGGAGGAGGCGTTCGACGAGCAGTTGCGCGCGTTGAGCATCGTCCCGGACACCGTGAGGCAGGTGATCATGACCCACCTTCATGTCGACCACACGAGCGGCATGCGACTGCTGCCCGAGGCTGAGTTCACCTGCTCGCGTGAAGAGTGGGCGGCCACTCGAAAACGGTTCTCGGCCACCAAGGGGTATATCCGCCACCATCTGCCACCGGAGTCGCGGATGCGATTTCTCGACTTCGACAAGGATGGCGAGACGTTCGGCGTCTTTCCGAAGACCATCGACCTGCTCGGCGATGGGAGCGTCCGCGTCATCTCCACGCCGGGCCACACGGTCGGCCACCTATCCGTGCTCCTGCACCTGACTCAGGGCCGCCAGGTGCTGGTCGTCGGCGACGCGGCGTACACGCTTCGGAATATTCAGGAGGAGATCCTCCCGATGCTCACCGCCGACGACGAAACTTCGTTGCGCTCACTTCAGGAGATCAAGGCGTTCGCGCGAAGCGAGCCCAAGGCGATCTTGGTGCCGTCGCATGATCCCTGCGCGTGGCACGAGCTCCGCCACGTCACCGCCTCGGCGGAGCGAGCACTCGAGGCGACAGGCTGGCCGATCGGGTGATACCTGCGCCGAGGCCGGCGGCGACGCTGGTCGTCCTCAGAGATGTGGCAGACGAGCTCGAGGTCCTCCTGACCGTGCGGCCGTCGGGAATGAAGTTCATGGGGGGAGCGGTCGTCTTCCCTGGAGGGGCGGTCGCCGAGGCGGACCGCGACCCCCGCTGGGACCGGGCCGCCACCATCTCCGGCGAGGACGCCGCCGCGCTGCTGGGCGATGCGGGGTCGTCGTCGGAGGCTCTCGGGTACTTCGTGTGCGCGCTGCGCGAGGCGTGTGAGGAGGTCGGGTTCCCGGTGGGCGCCAACCCGGTGGAGCGCTCGGCGGCCGATGATCCGGTCGCCTTCCTCGAACGCTCCCTCGAAGCGGGAGCGGCGCTTCCCCTGGACCGCCTCGTGCCCGCCGGCAGATGGGTTACCCCGCTCGGTTCGCCGGTCCGGTTCGACGCCCGCTTCTTCCTGGTGGCTGCGCCGGCGGAGTGGGAGCCCGTCCCGGACCCCGAGGAGGTCGCGGCCTGCTACTGGGCCTCGCCCGCTGCGGCTCTGGCTTCGTTGGCCGCGGGCAACAGCATCATGGCGCCTCCGACCGTCGAGATGCTTCAGCGCTTGCAGGGCTACTCCTCGGTAGACGAGGCGCTGACCTCGATGAGGAACGAAACCGCACAGGAGTCCGGTGGGTTGCTCAGCGCCCGCCTGTCGCCCCTGGTGCAGGTCGTGCTTGCGCCGAATCCGGGACTCATGACGGGACCGGGAACGAACACCTACATCGTGGGCGCGGACGTGTCGGTGGTCATCGACCCGGCGGTCGAGAGTGAGGAGTTTCTCGACGCGGTCTTGACGTCGGCCGGCGAGGTGTCCGAGATCCTCATCACGCATCGCCACGAGGATCACGTTGGGGGAGCGGCTGCGCTCGCCGCCAGGACGGGGGCCCCCGTACGAGCCTTTGGGTCCGCCTCCGCTGGTGGGGCGCGGGTCGACTCCCTGATGGATGGCGACGTCGTGCCACTCTCTCGGGCCGGGGCCCTGCGGGCATTGCACACTCCCGGGCACGCGTCCGATCACTTGTGCTTCTTCTTCGAGAACCTGGCGAGCCTCTTCGCAGGGGACAACATCCTGGGCGAAGGAACGTCGGTCATCGTCCCGCCCGATGGGAACATGGGTGACTACCTCGAGAGTCTGCACACGCTTCGCACGCTCGAGCTCGAGCGGATCTACCCGGGCCATTTCCGTCCGATCGACGGTGGCGATGAGGTAATCGATGGTTATCTCCAGCATCGGGCTGCCCGAGAGAGGGCGATCGCCGACGCGATCAGGGATGGAGCGGTGACACTTGAGAGGATCGTGTCACAGGCTTATAGCGACACCCCCGACTACCTTCATGGCATCGCCGTTCATTCGACCCTCGCTCATCTCGAGCTCCTGGAATCCAAGGGCGAGGTAGAACAGGATGGAGGTGTCTGGCGGATCGTTGAGGGATGACCAACGTGACGAAGGGATCGGCCGCGTCGGGCTGAGATCGATGCTCTCGAAAACGCCGGGAGACGCGAACCGGGGTAGCTGGCGATGGACGCTCTATATCGCCGAGCTGACCGCCTGGGGCGCCACCGCGCTCATCTTCGTGATCCTCCATGTGGAGGACCTCTCTTCCACCACCTACCGGCAAGCGCTGCTGCTTACCGTCCTTGTTGCCGCTGCACTCCCGGTGCTGTTCCGTTTCATCC
>JALZOM010000194.1 GCA_030913945.1 Actinomycetota bacterium | reverse complement strand
TACCAAGCGCTCGGCGTGGCCGACCCCAACATGATCGAAAAGATGGTCGACACCTTGCGGAGACTCGGCAGCAAACACGTCGTCGCGTTCCACGGCGACCGTGGGCTTGACGAGCTCTCAACCTCGGGGCCCTCTCAGGTCGTGGAGCTCGTGGATGGGAGCCTGCGCCGGTGGACGCTCGATCCGGTGGAACACGGGATCTCGGCGGCCGACCCATCCGACATCGCGGGTGGTACCGCCGAGGAGAACGCGCGAGCGATCGTCGACCTTCTCGATGGAGCGGCCGGTCCTCGGCGGGACATGGTCGCCCTCAATGCGGCTGCCGGCCTACTTGCTTGCGGGCTGGCCTCCGATATCGCTTCCGGCCTCGAGCGCGCAGCGGAGGCTCTGGGATCCGGAGCCGCCCGACGCGTTCTCAGCGACCTGATCGAGATCTCTCAGGCCGTCTGACCGCTCGGGCTCGATCGCGAACCGCGGGATCGGCCCGGCGTCTGAAAAGGCCCCCGGGGCGAGCCGCCGCCGGCCACGACCATGTGCCGCTCGCGTGCAGGATCCGGACCTCCGACGCGTGGCGCCGCAGCCACGAGGCGATCACGCGCCCTTCGCGCGCTGCAGCAGACGTCATATAAGGCGGAACCTCGGGCGGACCCGGCCCGCTCATCCAGGCGCGCACGACCCGGCTGTCGTCCTCGCTCACGTCAACAGCCCCTGCGAGCCGGCCGCACCGCAGCCATATCGCGCGCTCTCCGATAGTCAGGACGACGTCGCCCGCTCTCCTGAGAGCGCCTACCTCGTGACGGTGAATCAATGCGCGTTCGAGGAGGGCTCCGCGTTCTCGCACCTCGGCAGCCTCTTCGAAGCGTTCGGCCGCCGCAAGGCGGTTCATCCGGGCCAGCAAAGGTTCGAGCAACCGGCGAGGCTCCACCTCGAGGGCCACGGCGAGGCGCCGTAGGTCCTCCCTGTGCGACTCGGGGTCGCGACCTGAGCACGTGCCCATCTGAGAGAAGACGCAGCCTCGGCAGCGGGCTGGTTCGCTGCAGCGGTGGATCGTCAGTGCATCGCGAGCGGCATCCATCAGCGCCTGGACCGTGCGCGCTTCGAGGGGACCGACGTAGATCGCTCCGTCGGATCGCGGCGTGCGAACCCGCGACATGCGGGCGCGTGGGCGATCCAGCGTAACCTTCAGGTACCAGATCGGTTTCTTCTTGCCTGCCCTGTTGTAGGGGGGCGACTCCTCTGCGATGGCGCGAGCTTCGGCGACCTCGGCCTCCAGGGTGGTTGCGTGGGGCTCGACAACGATGCCCTGAGTTTCCCTCAACAGGTCACGGATCTTGCGCCGCGGATCGCCGTAGAAGTAGCTGCGCACCCGCGTGCGCAGGTCGGTGGCCTTGCCGACGTAAAGCGTCGCGCCTGTTGCTCCCACGAACCGGTAGACGCCGATCCCACGGGGGAGATCGTCGGCCAGCGAGATCTTGTGCCACGTGCCATCCATGCGCGTGAAGGACATGGCGCAGAGATCTTCGAGCGTGTTCACTCCGTAACCGGCAACGCGTTCGATCAGGTGATGAAGGAGGTCGGTGGTCGCGAGCGCATCTGCGTACGCGCGGTGGGAAGGCTGGTGGGCGCATCGCAGGTATCCCGCCAGGGTCGAGAGCTTGTTGTTCGGGACTTCTCCGGCGAGCGTCTTGCGGGCGATCGTCGCTGTGTCCACGACGCGGTTCGAAAGCGTGGGGTATTCGTTTCGAGCCAGCGCGGCGTTGAGGAACGAGACGTCGAAGCGCGCGTTGTGAGCCACCAGCACGGTCCCCCGCACGAACTCGAGCAGACTCGGGAGGACCGCTTCGATCGGAGGCGCCTCGACCAGCATGTCGTGTGAGATTCCGGTCAGCAGGCGGATGAACGCGGGGACGTCCCGTCCTGGATCCACGAGCGTCTGAAACGTGCCCAGGGTCTCACCGCGCCGGACTTTCACCGCCCCGATCTCCGTGATCGCGTCCTCTGCGGCGGACCCCCCGGTCGTCTCGAGGTCGATCACGCAGAAGGTGACCGCGGACAGAGGAGTGCCCAGGTCCTCGAACGATCGCTGGATGGGCATACGGTCAACATACGAACATATGTTCGACAAAAGCAAGGCATTCAGGGCCCGGTTTCGCTTCCGAGCCGCCCGACCAGGGCATTTAAGCTCACCGCCATGGGAAGCCCCGGCCTGCCATCAGACCTGCCCCTCTATCGCTGCGATGCGTGTGGGAACAAGACGCGCTTCGACGTCTTCGAGACGAAGAGGGTCAGAGCCTTCCAGCACTTCACGCTGGCCGGGGGCATGTCGGTGGAGGAGGAGGAGATCCTGTCCCGTACCGTCGAGCGTGTCGTGTGCCGGTGGTGCGGCGGGAGCGACGCCATCATCGAGGTCGAGGCCAGTACGGTCCCCGACGACCCGAGGCCGTGACCCTCCCTCTAGCGGGCATCAAGGTCCTCGATCTGACCCGGCTCCTCCCCGGCGGCTATGCGACCTTGCTTCTGGCGGACCTGGGGGCGGACGTCGTCAAGATAGAGGAGCCGGGCAAGGGCGATTACATCCGCTGGACGCCGCCGATGATGGGGCAGCTATCGGCAGGACACGTGGCTTTGAACCGCAACAAGAGGTCGCTGACGCTGAACCTCAAGAGCGCTGCTGGTAGGGACGTGTTCCTGATGATGGCGGCCACCTCGGATGTCGTCGTCGAGTCCTTCCGTCCGGGGGTCATGGCCCGCCTCGGGGTTGGTTGGGAGGCTCTGCGGGAGCGGAACGACCGGCTGGTCTATTGCGCGATCACCGGGTACGGGCAGGATGGTCCGCGGGCGCAAGAGGCGGGCCACGACGCCAACTACATCGGCTTGTCGGGAGCTCTCTCGATCACGGGTCCCGAGGGCGGTCCGCCCTCGCTACCGGGGGTTCAGATCGGGGACCTGGGCGGAGGTGGGATGGCAGCCGTGATCGCGATCCTGGCGGCCGTGCGCCAGCGCGAGGTCACGGGACGAGGGGACTTCTGCGATATCTCGATGTTGGACGGGATCGTTTCGTGGCTGGGGCTGCACGCGGCGGGATTCTTCGCCACCGGCGACATCCCCGAACGGGGTCGGATGCCGCTCTCCGGCGCCTATCCGTGCTATCGCGTGTATCCGGCCGCCGATGGTTATCTCACGGTGGCTGCACTCGAGCCGCAGTTCTGGCACGAGCTCTGCCTCGTTCTCGACAGGTTGGACCTGCACCACGACGCGTTCGCGATGGGGGAGCGAAGGAACGCCGTGGTCGCGGAACTCGAGGCCATCTTTCAGAGTCGAACGCGAAAGAGATGGATGCAGTTGTTCGAGGGCCGGGATGTATGCGTTGCGCCGGTGAACGATCTGGATGAGGCTCTCGAAGATGAGCAGATACGAGGGCGCTCGATGGTCGTGGTGGAAGAGGTGCCTTCGGTGGGGCCGATCCGCCATATCGGGAATCCCATAAAGCTTGGCTCTTCCACGGGCGGCAACGTCGTCAGGCGCCCGCCTCCAGATCTTGGCGAGCACACTCAGGAGGTGCTGGCGGAGTTCGGTATCGACAGGGCCGGACACGAGCGGCTCAAGGACGCGGGCGCGATCTAGATGCGCTCCGTTCCCGACGACATCGCGATCTCCCTCGTCCGCTCGCTCGGCGCCTACATCGGCGCGACCCCCGCCCCCGAGTTGCCGGGTCCGCTTCGTCGGTTCAAGGGGTTCAGGCAACAGACTCTCGCCACGCGACATCGCGCGGACCTGCTGGCGCGGCTCGAGCACGATGCGCTTCGGAGAAGAATCGTTGAGTGGCTCGATGACGGAAAGCCCTCGATCTCGAAGAGGGACAAGGAGATCCTGCGGCTCGCGTGCGAACGACCCAAAGGGTGGAGATCCGAGCTCGAGCGTCACTCGCGCCACAAGAAGGCCCCGCCGAAGGGCGCGGAGGAGAAGGTCGCGGAGCTCGAGGCACAACTCGAACGAGAACGATCGAAGGTTCGCAATGTCCGCGAGGAGCTCAAGGAGGTCAAGGAGTCGGCGCGCGCCGCGGCAGCCAGCGGGCGTCTCGCCCATGCGGAGCTGATGACGGATCTGCAAGACATGAAGAAGCGCGCCGCGGTCGCCGAGAGAGCGCGAACGGAGGCGCAGGCCGCGGCCGAGAAGGCGGAGCTGGCGCTCGAACGCGATCGGCGTAAAAACCGGCGTGCCGGCGAGAAGGCTGCATCCGACAGGGACGACGCGCGAGCGGAGCTCAAAGAGGTTCGTAGGACCATACGCACGCTCAAGACTCGTATCCGAGAGGTCGAGACCGAAGCCCAAGTCGCGCGGGCGCGACGTTCATCCAGAACGAAGCCGACTCCGGCACCCCCCGGCAAGCGTTCGCGCCTGCGCGCGCCGAAGGGCCTCTTCGACGACGCGCCGGAATCTCTGGCGGCATGGCTGCAGACGGAGGGAGTCCGGTTGCTCGTCGATGGATACAACGTGTCCAAGTCCGAGGGCGCCTACGGCGAGCTTGATCTCGAGAGTCAGCGGGAGCGCGTCGTCGACGGGGTCGCTCGGCTCGCTCGCAAGAAGAACGTTCAGGCGACCGTGGTGTTCGATGGATCCGATGTGCCTCCTCGAACCTCGAGAAAGAAGCGTGGACCGATCACGGTCGAATACTCATTGCCCGATGAGACGGCGGACGATCATCTCGTAGCGCTGCTCGAGAAGTGGCCCACGGTCCCGGTGATCGTCGTTACCAGCGACAGGGAGCTCCAGGAGCGGACTGCGGCGCAGGGGGCCACCATCGCCACTTCATCACAATTCATGGTTCTGATCCGTTAGGCGGGTTTTTTGTCGCAGGGCTTCGCTACGTTGTGGCCGTGAACCGAAAAGGGCATGGCCGGTGGCCTCCGGCCCGCCGATAGAGGGAGGGGCACCGAAATGAGGATCGACTGCGCCGAATGCGAGATGTACCGCTCCGAGCACTGCGACGATTGTCTCGTCACCGCCATGCTCCATCCCCCCACGGGACCCCTCGAGATCGACGAGAACCTCGATTCCTCCCTTCGCACCCTCTCGGGCGCCGGGCTGATACCAGTGCTCAAGTTCCGGCCGCGCTCCGAAGGGTCTTCGAACCCCACGGAGGGGGAGCGTGGACAGGGCGAGGCGCGCGCCGGCTAAAGGAAGCTCTTGGCTAGGGTGAGACCGTGAGCAGCTGGCGAGCGATCGCGATCGTGGCCCTAGTGGCCGTCGCTGGGGCGGTCGCCGTAGCGTTGGTCTCTCGCACGCCGGCGAACGTTCGGAATGCCGACCCGGGACGCTCTGCGACCGATCCCTCGCTCGGCCCAACCTTCACGGACATGCAGGTCGCGCGGCATGCGGCCTTTCGGGGGCCGGGCTACCTAGCCCTGGCCGTGACCCTCGTAACGCAGATCGTCGTGCTGCTCGTGCTGGCGCGTGGACCTTTCGGTCGGCTCGTGGGAGCGGTCGAGCGGCTTCCGGGCGGGATCCTGGTGCACGCGGCCGCGGCCGGTATCGTCATCGCGGCGATCGTGACGATGGCCCTATTGCCGGTTGGGTTCGTCCGGGGCTTCATCGTGGCGCGCGATTGGGGCTTGTCGACCCAGGGATTCGGCGGGTGGGTCGGGGACACCGTTCGAGGAACCCTCGTCGGTTCCGTCACGTCCGGTATCGCCGCGGCGGCGTTCTTCGGCATCGTGCGCTGGAAACCCGGCTCTTGGTGGGTCTGGGGGTGGGCGGGATTCACGGTGCTGACCGCGGCGCTCGTCTTCCTGTGGCCCGTCGCGATCGCTCCGCTCTTCAATCGGTTCACCCCGCTCGAGGATGCAGCTCTCGCGGCGCGGATCAAGACGATGGCGCTCCGTGAGGGCGTCGAGGTTGATGACGTCCTGGTGTCCGATGCAAGCCGGCGAACGACCGCCGAGAACGCCTACGTGGCTGGGCTCGGCGGCACCAAGCGGATGGTTCTGTACGACACCCTCGTCGAACGCGGTGGCGAGGACGAGACGCTCTTCGTTGCGGCTCACGAACTGGGTCACGAGGCCGAGGGCCATGTGCTCAAAGGCGTCCTGGTGTCATCGATCGGTCTCTTGCTGGGATTCGGTGCTCTGACCCTGATCGCTCGAACCCTTCCCGGGCTCTGGAGTTGGGGTGGGGCCTCGGGCGTGGGCGATCTCCGCGCCCTGCCCCTGCTGCTCCTGTTCGCTCTCGCCGCAGGCGCTGTGGCGCTGCCCGTCGAGAACGCATTGTCTCGCAACCAGGAGGCGACGGCGGATCGGATCGCCCTTCGGTTGACGGACGATCCCGATACCGCGGTGCGAGTGTTCCGGCGTCTGGCGTTCTCGAACCTCGCGGACCTCAGGCCCCCGGCAGTGGCGACGTTACTCCTCTATACGCATCCCCCGATCGATGAACGGATCCGGAATGCCATCAAGTTTGCTCCCGCAGCGCCCCGCGGGTGAGCTTGATTTGTCAATAGGGGTCGGGTCGGACAAGATTCGGATATACGACCGAACGAATCCGAAGCGCTGGCAAGGGGGACGTGATGGCTGAAACGATCGTCGGGCGGTTCTGGGAGCGCGTGGGGGAACACCCCGAACGGGTCGCCCTACGCTACAAGGGCGGCGGCGGGTGGCGAGACGTCACGTGGCAGGGGTACGGCGACATCAGCAAGCGCGCCGCTAAGGGTTTGCTGGCGCTTGGTTTCTCGCAAGCGGACAAGATGAGTCTCCTGTCCCACAACCGGCCCGAATGGTTCTACGCCGATGTGGCGTGCATGTCGCTCGGTGGCACAACGGCGCCGATCTACGTGACCAACTCCGCGGACCAGGTCGCCTATGTCATCGGGCATTCGGAGTCCAAGGTGGCGATCGTCGAGGACACCGAACAACTCGAGAAGGTGCTCAAGATGCGTTCAGAGCTCCCCGCTCTGGAGAAGGTGATCGTCTTCGACGGCTACGACGGGGACGCCGACGGCGACTTCGTCATGACATGGGACGAGTTCCTCGCGGGCGGCGAGGGTGTAGACGACGCGAAGTTCGACGCTGCGCTCGGGTCGGTGACGCCCGACGACCTGGCTACTTTTGTTTACACCTCGGGAACGACCGGCCCCCCTAAAGCCGTCATGCTTTCGCACTCGAACATCTGGTGGACGGCTTCTCACTCCCAGCAACAGATTCCCATCGCCGACGCAGAGAAGGGTCGCGCCCTTTCCTATCTACCCCTCTCTCACATAGCGGAGCGGATGATCTCGCACATGCTCCAGATCTATTACGGCACCCAAACCTGGTTCGCCGGATCGATCGAAACGCTCCTCGATGACCTCAAGGAATGCGAGCCGACGTACTTCTTCGGCGTCCCGCGCGTGTGGGAGAAGTTTTACGCGGGCATCCAGGCGAAGATGGCCCAGGCCGATCCGGACGACCGCAAGACGAAGCTCGCCAAGAAGGCCATCGCGCTCGGCCGGAAGGTGACGGAGGCGGAGCAAGAGGCGGTGCGTATAGGCGGCGAGATGGCCGACGCGAAGCTTTCGCTCGGGACCCGCCTGCAACACGCACTCCTCGACAAGCTGGTGCTCCACAAGGTGCGCTCGGCGATCGGGCTCGGACAATGTGAGCTGTCGTTGTCGGCCGCCGCCCCTATCAACTCCGAGCTCCTGTGGTTCTTCCACTCGATCGGCCTCAAGATCGCCGAAGGCTATGGGCAATCGGAGGACACCGGGCCCACCACCTGGAACCCGCCGGACGCCATCCTCATCGGCACGGTCGGGCCCGCCCTTCCGGGCATGGAAGTGAAGATCGCGGAGGACGGCGAGATCCTGGCCCGCGGCGGCAACGTTATGGCCGGCTACTACAAGGACGAGAAGGCCACGAAGGAGACCATCGACTCCGATGGCTGGCTCCTCTCCGGCGACGTCGGCGAGTTCGATCAGTACAACTACCTCAAGATCAC
>JALZOM010000164.1 GCA_030913945.1 Actinomycetota bacterium | reverse complement strand
GAGATGCGGTCGCCCCTGTCACCCGTCCCCGGGACGGAGAGATCGAGTGTGGGGCCGGTGGCACCCGGCAGCGCGACGCCGTTCCGGTTCCATTGGTACGAATACGAGAACGCGTCGCCATCCGGGTCCTGTGCGGAAACGCTCACCGTCAGGATCTCATCGGTTCTCGGCGAGGCTTGGTCGATCGTTACCACGCTGACGGACGGCGGCTGATTGCCACTAGCTTGCACGGACAGCTCGAAGAGCTTTCCATCGTTCTCCGCCGGGAACGCCCCGTTGTCTTCGGCTCGATCGACTATCCAATAGTTCATCCCTCCGGAACCGTTGCTGGCGGGAGCCATGGCTAGGCCCGACAGGTTGGCCATACCGGGAGCCCGGGCATCGATGAAGCGGAGCAACTCGCCCGTCTTCGTCACCTCGAAGATCTTCCGTTGGATGCGATCGCCGACCAGAAGGGTTCCGGCCGATGGATCCGAACTCAGACCCTCGGCATCCGTCACCCCGTATTGGCCGACGTCGAAATGAGTCACGACGTCGTCGGCATCTCCGAAGGTGTTGTTGACCGGGTCCACGCGAAACACCTCGGCCCCTACCCCGTCGATGAAGAAGAGGTCGCCGGAGGCGGGATCGAACTCCGGATCCTCGACGTCTCCGACCCCGTGCGCGGCGGCATTGATGAACCCCACCAGGTCGTCTGAGGTGCCGAAGCGTCCGTCGTTGCCCTGCCTGACAACGTGGATCCCGCCGTCATCATCCGCAGAGACGAACAACGTCTCGCTGGCCGGGTCGAAGCCAAGTCCCGTCGGCTCCCGCGTGAAGCCCACAGTCGTGCCCTTTTCGATCACGGACCCAGACCTGCTCGTCTGCCAGAGGTTCACCCCGTGATAGCCGGCTCCCGTGACCTCGTCGACCTCTGAATCGACGATCATGAGGCGATCCTGAGCCTCGGCGTAGACGATGCCGGCGGGGTCTGGGCTCGGCGGGTCGAACAAGGAGGTGTCGATCGTCTGGACCAGGTTGGCCGTCACGATGGGTACGTCTAGGGCCGCTTGCTGCGTCAGGGTGACTTCCATCACGCCGCCGAGGTCTGTGGAGGTTCCGGCTTGAGCGACGAAGAGGTTGAGATGGCCCGACGCGTCCGTTGTGTCGGCACTGCGGCCGAACGTCATCCCAACGGCGTCCGACAGGCCGAGCGATCGGGTCGTGTACGTCCTCCGTAGGCGTCCTTGAGCATCTACGGCGAACAGCTGCTTTCCGGAGTCGCTCAATACGTAGAGCAATCCATCGGCCGGATTGAACGCGAGACCGCGAACGCCGGCGTTTCCCGTGTTTTGTAATGGGATCCGCTCGATCTTCTCGGAAGGACCGTTCCGAGAGCGGACGATCGAACGGTCAGCAGCATCCAACACGAGAAGGGAGCCCGATCCGTCGAAGGTAGCTCCAGCCGGATCCGCCACGCCCAAAGCGCTCAGTTCGTCCTCATTCAGCGTGGTGATCGCGCCCCGGTCGTCATCGAAGGCGATCGTGGCCGGATCGCCGGCCGGAAGCTTCGAGGTGCCGAGCCGTTCCTCGCCGGGCGTCAACTCGAGGACGGTTCGCCCGCCGGGAGCGGAACCCGCGATCAGTAGGGCCTCGGCGACCGGATCGTAGGAGATGCCCGTCGGAGACTCCAAGCCGAAGTCGCTCGGATGGATCGTCCGCACCTCACGCGCCGTTAGCCTCCGCTCCCGTGCTGCGACCGGGGGCGGTGTCAGATGGAGCGTCCCGATTGCAACGAGACATAGCGCCAGTGCAGCCGCAGTGCCGCGTCGAGGCTTGCGGCGCTCGGCGAGCGGCCCGGTGCGGGCCGGCCACGCAGCACGCCTCCTGTGCATGTGTCCTCCTGCTCTCGCGGGGACCTGATGATGGCCGAAGGGCCGCCCCGCAGCCGCTCGATCGGCGCCATGTCCGTTCTGCCTCCACGCTAGCGATGCGCTCGGACGCTCTCACGCCCCCCGAGACGTAGATTGGCTACCCCAAAGGAACCAGCCGACGGAGCGGCGACGGGCGAAGGGGCGGATCCAATTCCGGACGGATGAGGCTCTGGGTTAGGCTCGGTTGACCCGTGGACCTAGATCGCTCGCAAAAGGGCTATTTCGCACACCCCACCGCCGTCATCGAGGAGGGCGCGCGCATCGGGTCGGGAACCAAGGTGTGGCACCAGTGTCACCTTCGAGAGGGCTCCAGCGTGGGCGCATCCTGCATCCTCGGATTCGCCGTATATGTGGATGCAGAGGTCGTGGTGGGCGACAGATGCAAGATACAGAATCATGTCTCCTTGTACCGAGGGGTGGTCCTCGAGGAAGAGGTTTTCGTGGGACCGTCGGTCGTCTTCACGAACGACATGTATCCCAGGGCCTCATCTACCGATTGGGAGGTCATCCCGACCAGGGTCGGTCGCGGGGCGAGTCTGGGCGCCAACTCCACCATCGTTTGCGGCCTGACGATCGGGGCACATTCGATGGTCGGCGCGGGTTCGGTCGTGACGAGGGACGTTCCCGCCCACGCCCTCGTGATGGGGTCGCCGGCGCGGGTCGGCGGCTGGGTCTGCACGTGCGGGATGCTCCTCGCGCGAGCGGGGGAGAGCCTTCCGGCAACCTGTCCGCGGTGCGGCCGGGAAACGTCCGACGTCCCTGCAACATGATCCCGATCAGCTCCCCGATCATCGGGGAACCGGAGGAGCAGCTTGTCTTGGAGGTGCTCCGGTCCGGCCGGCTGGTTCAGGGTCCGATGGTCGAGCGGTTCGAGAGCGAGGTTGCAAGGGTCACCGGAACGCGTCATGCCGTCGCGGTCAACAACGGCACGAGCGCCCTGATAGCCGCGCTCTTGGCGCTGGGGATCGGGCCGGGGGACGAGGTCGTCACCTCCCCCTTCACTTTCGTGGCCACGCTGAATGCCATCTTGTACGTCGGCGCCAAGCCGCGGTTCGTGGACATCGGAGATGACTTCAACCTCGACCCAGAGGCTCTCCACGAGGCGATAGGGGAGTCGACGCGCGCGATCATGCCCGTCCACGTCTATGGCCAGATGACCGACATGCCGCGCGTGGAGGAGATCGCCCGAGCTGCTGAGGTTGCGGTCGTAGAGGATGCTGCGCAGGCGCTGGGAGCCAAGGTAGGGGAGCGGTTCGCCGGCTCTTTCGGCGTTGGCTGTTTCTCGTTCTACGCGACCAAGAACCTCACTACGGGCGAGGGCGGGGTGGTCACCACTGACGACGCGTCGATCGAGCAAGTCCTGCGCGTTCTGCGGAATCAAGGGCAGCGGGGTCGTTACGACTACGAGCGGCTGGGTTTCAACCTCCGGATGACCGAACTCGAAGCGGCGATCGGAGTGGCGCAGATGACGAGATTCCGAGACATCGTCGCCGTGCGGCGGAACAACGCAGCCCAGCTCAGCGCGCGGCTTGAGGGTATCGATGGCTTGTTGACGCCAACCGAGCGGCCGGGTCGCCACCATGTGTTCCACCAATACACGATCCGCTTGACGGCCGCAGCGCGGCTTGATCGAGACGAGCTCGCGGCGCGCCTCGAAGAGCACGGCATCGGGTCCGGCGTCTACTACCCTCGGCCCGTTTACGATTACGAATGCTTTCGCGCCGACCCGAGGGTTGATCCCGTCGAGATGCCAAACGCCGCTCGCATCTCGAGAGAGGTCCTCTCTCTACCGGTTCACCCCGGGGTCCGGGAACCGGAGATCATCCGCATCACCGATGCCGTTCGAGAGGCCCTCGCCTAGCTCGCAGGCCCCGGTCGGGTCCGCCTCCGGCTCGACCCTTTGCCGTAATTGTCCTACGTCGCCAGAGGCATGCTTCGCACGGGCGACGTCGCTAAGGTTGGATCGAGCCTTCGCCTCGAGGACTCCCGTTTCCGCAGAAGGGTACGTACGCGCCAAATGGCCAACAAAATGACTCTCTCCCCTTCCTTGGAGCGGCCGACGACGCCCACCTCGAGCGCGCGGAGGGTAAGTGACCCGAACGCATCAGCCTGGAGTGATTTCGTTGATCGACGTGCGGATGCGAGCATCTTGCACACCACCGAGATGTATCGAGTGTGCGATCGGACGCGCCCGCACCGTCCGGCATGCGATCGTCCGATCGAGGTGCGAGGGAGACGGCGACCATTCCTCGGCGTCTCTCCCTCGGCTCCCCGTCAGGCCGACAACCTCCTGCGAAAGGAGGGCTACATCATCGAGGTTAGGGATCAACCGGAGAGGAATGCGCATTACCTCGCGGAGGCCGATGTGGTGGGAAACGATCTGCGACCACTGCTCGCTGAGCTCCACCGCAGAAGAGGACGTTGGTTCGTCTCGCCCGATGGCCCGACGGAGTTCGCAGCGTTAACGCCGTCACGGGCGATATCGATGCGCTCACGATCTGAGACTACGCCCTTCGTTTCTTGGGCCGGTGAGGTCTCCGCGCGTAAACGTCCGACTAGAGCGCGGAAGATCCTCGACCCTGGGGGCCGCTCGACCTATGCATGACGCGTCGATCCGCACAACGGCGGCGCCGTTGCGGCATTGCATGGTCGTTTGCGCCTACTACCCACTCGGTGAACCGCGGGTTCAGCGAGAGGCAGAAGCGCTCGTCGAAGCTGGCTTCGAAGTCGACGTGATCTGCCTTCAAGGTAGAGGCGAGCTGAACCGGGAGCGGTACAGGAGTGTCGATATCCATCGCCTTCCTCTCACCGTGGACAAGCGGAGCCTGGTTCATCAACTCTTCGGCTACTTGAAATTCGCGGTGCGCGCCGCGCTGCGGCTGACGAGGTTGAACCATGTCAAGCATTACCGCACGGTTCAAGTCCACAACCTGCCCGACTTCCTGGTTTTCTGCGCGCTGGTGCCGAAGATGATGGGCGTTCCCCTCATCCTCGACCTCCACGACCTGATGCCTGAGTTCTTCGCGGGTCGGTTCGGCATGCGTCGGCCGCTGTTGACGAGGCTGATCGCGTGGCAGGAGAAGGTCGCCTGTCGGTTCGCGGATCACGTGGTGACCGTAAGCGATCATTGGAAGGACGCCCTCGTCGAGCGTGGAGTCAAGCAAGAGAAGATCAGCGTCGTGATGAACGTAGCGGACGAGAAGATGTTCAGGCCGAGACGCAGGGCCGCGGATCCATCCGAGTTCACACTCATCTACCACGGGACTGTCGCTTACCGGTACGGACTGGATCTCGCGCTGAGGGCCGTTGCTCTCGTTCGCGGTGAGGTACCAACGATCCGGATGACGATCCTCGGGACGGGGGACCTCATGCCGGAGCTGTTCGATCTCCGTCGGCGACTCGGCTTGCAGGAGGTGGTCGAGCTGCGTGACGAGCTCGTCCTTGTCGAGGAACTCCAGGCGATCCTCGAGACGGCCACTTTGGGGGTCGTTCCTTACCGGAATGACGTCTTTACGGACGGCCTGTTACCCACGAAGCTGATGGAGTACGCGGCGATAGGCCTGCCCAGCGTGGCATCGCGGACCACCGTGATCGAGTCGCACTTCAGGGACTCCATGGTCGAGTTCTTTCATCCAGGAGACGTGCCTGATCTGGCCCGGTGCCTCCGTGAGCTCCATTCGGATCCGGACCGTCTCTCAACTCTCGCTCGACGGAGCGCGCGATTCACCAGCACGCACAATTGGGCCCGCATCGGCTCCCGGTATGTGGAAGTCGTCCGCGGGTTGGCCGAACGTCATTAGGCCTCGGTGCCGGCCGCGGCGAGGCCTTTAGCTGGCCGCTAGGCTAGGCTCGAACAGCGCGGGGTTCGAGCCGACCCATCGCCAGAGACGCTCCAATCCTTCCTCGAAGCCGACGATGGGCTCCCAACCCAGCTCCCTTCGGGCTTTGGCGATCCCGCTGATGTATACGGGCTGGTCGCCGGGTCGCCAATCCTCAAACGTGACGGGGATACGCCGGCCGGCGAGAGATTCCAGTAGTGGGCCGAATTGGGACCACACCGAGATCGTGTTGTCGGGCCCACCGCCGATGTTATAGATGCCGCCTGCGCAAAGATCGATCCGCTCCGCAGCCTTCTCGTAGGCCGCGATCAGGTCGTCGATCCAAAGCACATCCCGCACCTGCTTGCCGTCACCGAAGATCGTGATCGGCCGGCCGAGGCAGGCGGCGATACAGAAGTGAGCCACCCAGCCCTGATCTTCGACTCCCATCTGGTGGGGTCCGTAGATGCAAGACTGTCGCATCACCACCGTCTTTAGGTCGTAGATCCGCGCGTAGTCGCGGACGTACTGATCTCCGCATCCCTTGGAACACCCGTAGGGGGAGTGGAAATCGAGAGGATGGTCCTCCGTCACCCCGCCGGGGAGGTCCTCGTACTCGTATCTCGTATCCCCCTCCACGATCGCGAGGTCGTCCATGGCGCCGTAGACTTTGTTTGTAGAGGCGTAGATGCACACTGCCTGTGGAGAACGGGCTCGAAGCGCCTCAAGGACGTTGAAAGTCCCCAGTGCGTTTACCTCGAAGTCATCCCTAGGTTCTGTGACCGACGTCGTGACCGCTACTTGTGCCGCCATGTGATAGAGCCGGCCGGTGCCCGGGGGAAGCGCGGTCCGTAGGG
>JALZOM010000192.1 GCA_030913945.1 Actinomycetota bacterium | reverse complement strand
GGGTCGGCCACGCCGAGGGCCTGGAAGGTCGCGCCGGCGGGGTTCGTCAGCGGTCCGAGGAAGTTGAAGACCGTGGCCACACCCAACTCGCGTCTCGGCATCGCGGCGTGCCGCATGGCCGGATGGAACACCGGAGCGAAGCAGAAACCGAGACCCGCCCCTTCGATGCATGCCTCGACGCCCCTGGGCGGAAGGTCGATCCGAATACCAAGAGCCTCGAGCACGTCCGCCGAGCCGCACCGCGAGGAGGCCGCCCTGTTGCCGTGCTTCGCAACGCGTGCACCGGCCCCCGCACAGACGAAAGCCGCTGCGGTCGAAACGTTGAAGGTTCCCGATCGATCACCGCCCGTCCCGCACGTATCGAGTAGGTCGCCGTCCACCTCCACCTTCTCGGCGTAGGTCCGCATCGTGCGGACGAGACCCACGATCTCGTCCGTCGTCTCGCCCTTGGAACGCAGCGCCACCGCGAATCCGGCGATCTGGGCCGGCGTTGCGGCACCTTCCATGATCTCGGTCATGGCGGCTGCTGCCTCGGTCTCGTCCAGGGAGTCGCCCGACAGCAGGGTCGTGAGTGCGTGCGGCCACGAGAAGGACTGGTTCATCTCAGAAGGTTAGCGTCAGGAGGCGGGGCCAAGCAGGCGCTCGAAGGCGAGCGCATATGCAACCGCCGCCCGCTGCAGCTCTTCGAGGTCGATCGACTCGCGCGCCGTATGCGCAAGCGAGATATCTCCCGGGCCGCACACGACCACGTCGGCTCCGGCCTGCGCCAGATAGCGCGCATCCGACGCGCCGCGGAACCCGATGAGCTCGGGCGGGCGGCCGGTAGCTGCTCCGGTCGCCGCCGCGACGTCCTGAACGAGACGCGCGCCGACCTCGAGCACGAACGGTTCGCCGTAAAACTGAAGCTCGACGGTCGCATCGATGTCGGGGAACCGCTTCGAGGCCCTCTCGACCGCCGCTTCGACCGATTCGATGACCGACTCGCGGGTCTCGGGGGGCACGCTGCGCCGATCGACTTCGACAACGCAGGAAGCGGGAACGACGTTCACCTTCGAGCCCCCATGGATGGTCCCCGCGTTGATGCTGGGACCTCCGAGTACATCGTGATTGACCCTGGGTAGGGACGCTTCGAGGTGCGAGATGATCTCGGCCATGTGCTTGATCGCGCTGCGACCTCTCTCCGGCGCGGAGCCATGCCCGGCCAAACCCCTGGTGGTGATCTGGAACCAGCACGCCCCGCGCTGCGCGTGCACGACTCGCAAAGATGTTGGCTCTCCGACGATGGCGACATCGGGTCGTACGAGCCCTTGCTCGACGAGGTAGCCCGCTCCGATGAACCCCATCGTCTCCTCATCGGAGACGAGCGCTAGTTCAAGCGTTCCATCCGGTTCGAAGCCCGCGCGACGAAGGATGGCGACGGCTTCGAGGGCGGCTGCGATGGGGCCCTTGGCATCCGATGTGCCTCGTCCGTGCATGCGACCGTCGATGATCTTGGCCCCGTATGGGTCCTGCTCCCACAGGTCGTGGTCCCCCGCCGGGATCACGTCAAAGTGTGAGCAGTAGCCGACCACTCGTTTGCCCGACCCCCACCGGGCGACGACATTGGGCCGCCCCGTCTCCAACTCGTGGACCTCGACATCGAGCTCGAGGTCCCGGCACTGCGACGCGACCAACGCCCCGACGCGTGCTTCCTCACCGGGAGGGTTCTCCGAAGGCTCTCGCACCATCGCAACGAGACGATCGGTCAACTGCTCCTTATCCAGCAGTTCGGAGAATTGAGAAGCTGTAGCTTCCATCGTCTGGGACACTATGGTCGATGACCCCCTATCAGTTGTTCCTGTTGGTCGTGCTCCTGCTGTGGCCGGTCGTGATTATCGGCCTGCTCTTCCTCATGACGAAACTCGAGGATTACGTGAAGCGGATCGACGCCTCGACTCCGGAGGAGGCGGGACTCGAGCCCGTCGCCGGCAAGACCACCGACCGCGAGGTCAAGATCGTGTTTGGCGAGCAGGTCGTCGGCGAAACAAGTGGAGGCGAAACTCAGACCCGAGCTCAGACCTGAGCGATGCATTCGATCTCCACACGGGCCCCCTTGGGGAGGCCCACGACGGCGATCGTGGCTCGCGCCGGGGGATCGGCCGAGAAGAAGCGTGAGTAGGCGTCGTTGAATTCCGGGAAGTCGTTCATGTCTGTCAGGTAGGCCGTCACCTTCAGCACGTGAGGGAGTGCCGTGCCCGCCGCCTCCAACACCACCGACAGGTTCTCGAGGCAACGACGCGTCTGATCCGCAACAGACCCTTGGAGGAGCTCGCCGCTCGCCGGGTCGAGCGCCACCTGGCCCGAACAGAACACGAGCCCATTGGCGGAGATCGCCTGCGAGTAGGCGCCGACCGCCTCCGGCGCCTGTGAGGTTTGTACGACCATCTTCGCCATGGGTCTGATCCCTTCTTCGACGTGACTGGGCTTTCGGGCTCGGTAGACGGGGCCCCGCGCTGCCAGCCCTTTCCTGGAGCAGCACCTTAAAGGAGGGCCCCCGCCCTGACGGACGGGGGCCCACATCGGGAGCCGGCCTATAAGCCGGATCCTGTACCGGCCGTCGCTCTCGCTTCGGCCGGCGGCGGCCATCCATCTGGGACGGACGTCGCCGTCCGCCTCGTGCGGCCTACCCGGAGGCTGCCCCGAGGGGCGGGCGGGCCACCCATGCCTCCTGCTTGGCCTTGCTCCGGACGGGGTTTGCCTAGCCGCCGCGGTCACCCGCGACGCTGGTGAGCTCTTACCTCACCGTTTCACCCTTACCCGGCCGAGGCCGGGCGGTTTGTTTTCTGTGGCACTGTCCGCGGATCGCTCCGCCTGGGATATTCCCCAGCGTCCTGCCCTGTGGAGTCCGGACTTTCCTCGACCCGGAGCGAACTCCGAGCCGCGGCCGCCCGGCCGGCTCCCACCTCTATTATGCGCGGTCTGACGTGCAGGCGCATCCGCCGCGACGCCCGATCGAGGGCCGCCAGCAGGGGCCCCCCCAGCACGACGACCATCACCGCGTTGCCCACGGCCCGGGCGGAGTCCCACCACCCCGAAGTCGCCATATAGAACGTGACGTACCGCCTGAGATTGTCGATCGATCCGGCGGCGGGGTCCCAGCCGAGCTCGGACGATCCCGCGGCGAACGGCCAGAACCACAGGTTCATGACGGCCCCGAAGAGGAATCCTGCGACGAATCCGTAGGCGGCGAGGGCCGGGATGCGGCTGCGTCCACTCCGCGGGAGTAGCCCCGCTCCCATGCCCATCCATCCGACGGCGACCATCTGGAACGGCAGCCACCGGCCGAGACCACCTACGAAGAGTCCCGACGCCATCGTCCCGACGGCCCCCAGCACGAAACCGAAGCCCGGACCGAATGTGTTGCCCGCCACCAGGACCACGATGAACATCGCCGAGAAACCGGCGACGAACCCGGGAAGTCGCAGAGCCACCATCGCCGCTCCGAGCACCCCCAGCAACGCCACCGTCTTCGGCCCCAATCCCCCACGTCCCAGCTCGACGAACAACAGCGTTCCGAGGCACAACAGCAGGCAGGCGAAGATCCACGGAGCGTCGATCCCGTGTGCCGTATCGGCTCCCACGGCCGCCGGCAAGAGGAAGGGCCAGGCGAACGCAGCAACGCCCACGAGGTTCGCGACCAACAACACAAAGAAGCGGAGCGCAGAGGGTCTCACGATGACATCGCCTCGGCCACGCGCTCGGGAGTCAACCATCGCGGCCCGAACACGCGCGCCGTCTGTGGTGCGAAGACCGCAGAGTCACCGATGACATCCTCGGGCGGCCCGTCGGCGATCACGCGGCCGCCCGCGAGCATCACGACTCGGCCGGCGAGAGAGGCAACGAGCTCGACGTCGTGCGTGGCGAACACGACGACGCGACCATCGCGAACATAGGCGCGAAGCATCGCGGACAGCCTCGACTTCGACTCCGGGTCAAGGCCCCGCGTCGGCTCGTCGAGCAAGAACACCGGAGCCCCGGTCGCTGCGATAGCGGCGACGGCCACCAGGAGTCGCTGCCCGGCCGACAGGTCGCGTGGGTGGGCGGCAGCGAGGTCGAGCAACCCCAGCTCGCGCAACACGTCCTCCGCTCTTCGGCGGCTTCGCGCTCGAGGAGGCCCGTTCGTCTCGATCCGGCGCGCATCCAGCGTGACCTGCACCTCTTGCGCGACCGTCTCCTTGAAGAGCACGTTGTCGGGCAACTGTGGGCACAGTGCAACGTTCGCTCCGGGCTCGGGTTCGCCGCCGGGAGCATTCACCCCGCCCAAGTCGGGTGCGTGCAACCCGCATAAACATCGCAGCAACGTCGTCTTCCCCGCGCCGTTGCGGCCCATGAGCGCGACGATCTCGCCCGCCCGCAGATCGAGCTCGATCCCCTCCAGCGCAACGCGCGCTCCGTACGACGCCGTCATCGGGTGAGTCGTCGACAGCACGACTTCCCCAGCCCGAGGGGAAGCGGCTCGGTCGTCGTCGTCCAGAACGATCCCGCTGGCGACCGCGCTGCGGCGGGCTTCCCTCACGGTCAGGGGTAGAGGGGACCATCCAAGGGTGTGACCCAGACGGTGAACGGGGGGCCCGGTACCCGTCCACTCGAGGATGGCGCGCACTTCCCCGACCTCGACGCGGCCCGAAACGCACCCGAAGGCCAGATCCACGAAGCCGGCTACCCGATCGAGCCTGTGCTCGGCGATCATCACGGTCAGCCCGTGATCGTGAACCAGCCGCTGCAGCGCGGCCAGAACGTCCTCCGCACCCTGAGGGTCGAGCTGGCTCGTCGGTTCATCGAGCAACAAGACCCGGGCTCCGGCCGTGAGTGCAGCGGCTATCGCAACCCGCTGGCGCTCGCCACCCGACAGCGACCGAACGCTTCGAGCGCGCAGATGCTCGATATCGAGCAGATCCAACGTCTCCTCCACGCGCCTGAGCATCACGGCTTGCGCCGAGCCGAGGTTCTCCATCGCGTAGGCGAGCTCGTCCTCAACCACGTCCACCACGAAAGACGCGGACGGATCCTGAGGAACGTATGCGACCACGTCGGCCAGCTCACGCGGCGCGTGCTCCAAGGTGTCGCGCCCCTGAACCAGCACGCGACCCGACCACTCGCCGCCGGTGAAATGAGGCACCAGCCCGTTCATGGCGCGCAGCAGTGTGGACTTGCCGGCGCCCGTCGCACCTGTGATCAACGCGAAGGTCCCCTCTGGAAGATCGAAGGAGACGTCCTCCAGCGCCGGTGTTTGGGACTCCGGGTAAGTGAACGTCACATCCGAGAACCGCAGGGCCTGATTCACGCGGGTTCGATCGGATCGGCCGGCGGGACGAGAGCGGGCAGAGCCAGCGCGAGCAGGGCTGCAACCGCCCCCAGCGAGACCTCGGGCCAGCCCAACGGATAAGCCGGCATGGTCAGTGGGGAGCCCGTCCACACCATCGCCGCTACGTACGCGAGCGGGATGATGCCGGCCGCCACCGTCAGCCACGAGGGGACATTCCACGGGTCACTCCGATAGCGAGAGCGACGTCCCCTGCCGTGCCCGCGCGCGTCCATGCTCTCCGCCAGCGTCACCGCCTCCTCCATACCGGTGGACAGAACCGGAACCGCGAGCGCGGGCATGTTGCGTAGCCGACCGGCATGGATGCCGCGAAGCCGTTGCGCCTCGCGGACACGCACTCCGGCATCGATCATCCGGGGCGCTATAGACAGAGCGAGAACGGATGCGAGCGCGGGCTCATGGAAACGTCGCGGCGCCAGTCGCAACAGACGCCATGGATCGGAAACCGAGTTGAAGGTCCCGTAAACAACGAGCATCACGGCCAGACGAGCACCCTCGAGCATCGCTGCGACCACGCTTCCCCGGCTCACCGGTCCGAAGAACACCAGCGCGGTGCGCGTCACGATGGTCAGCAAGCCAAACGAAGCGAAGATCCAGAAGGATCTGATGCCGGGTCCAGGGTGACGGTGTGCAGCATGGACGACCCATGCCGCCGCGAACACCAGGATCAGGTAGAAGGGGTTGGTCGTCGCCAGCGCCACCAACCCGCCGCACAACGTCCACACGACCCACGCGGCGGGATGCACGTTCATCGCTCGCTCCCAGCCGACTCCCGAGCGGCAACGAGAACCTCATCCGCGTTGCGGGCTCGCTCGATCATCACGCCCTCGATCTCCGCTTGCGGGCAAGCAGGACGCCTGCGCCCGCCAGCGCGGCGGAGGCCCCGAGCGCGGCAACGCCGGCGGGGGGTGGCCCACTCCCTCCCGGAGCCTTCGGCGGAGGCGGACCGGGGCCGGCCACATCTGATGACGACGCGGACGGAGCCGGCGACGATGTGGCCGGAGCTCGCTCGCGTTCCTTCTCGCGGTCGCGTCGACGCGAGGCCTTCTCCTCCCTCTTGTTCGATCCCGCGCGCCGCCCGGGGCGAGATCCGTGGCTCCGTTCGCCCGCGCGAGTGCCGTCGCCGGACGGTTGAGCCGAGGCCGGATCGATCGACCCCTGCGCTCCGTCTCCTGCGCTACCGGCTCCGTCGCCTCCAGTGGGACCGCGCGTGGGGGGAGGCCGCGACGGGTCCGGTTTCTCAGGCGCGGGACATACCGAGCGATGCGTCGTCCTGGGTGGAGGGCGGTGGGTGCTCGGACCATCGCCGGTGTCCCACGACCATCCGTGTGTGCCGCCGTCGCCCACGCTCACCGAGCCGGCCCCCGATCCCGACCACGACCACCCGCCCGAGCCGTCCCCAACCCAGAACCCCCAGAAGTACGGATGCTCGCCGAAGCAGTCGTCGCCGGTCGCGCCGACGTTGGCGAGCATGCAGACGGCCTGGCCGCCCTCGCCGAATCGGTAGGTCAGGCCGTACTGGCTCGACGCGAGCTCGATGAGATGAAGCCCCGAAACCCGTGTTGCATCGAGGCGTACGCACAGGCGATAGACGTTGCCGCCCGTATCGACGACCAGCGCGGCCCTCGGTCCCTGCTCGGCCGCGCACGCCACCTGCCCGGACGCGGCCGGTCCCAGCGGCGTGACCAGCGCGGCCAAAAACGCCGCGCACGCGACGGCAATCCGCAACCTCACGCCGGCCCTCCGTTCACCCGCACGTGGGTCGCGCCGGTGCGGCTTTCGTGACGGTGAACTCGGCAATCGGGAGCGGTCGACCGAGGATGGCCGGAATAGCGGCGACCGTCGCCCCGACAGTCGGGGTCACGAGCGCGGCATCCTGCCTCGAGGGGGAACGAAACCACCGGCCATCGTTACGCGCCCAGGTGTTCGCGAACGCTCCGGCTGCCTTCCCACACAGTCGGTACTGGAGATCTCTCAGCGCAGCGAGAGCCCCATTGGGTATGGCCCTGTCGCGAGCAGCGAAAGCTTGCAACACGAGCGAGGTTGAATTCGTATCGGTATAGGAAGGGGAACCGAAGCCGCTCTTGCGGTGATCGTACCTCCACCCTCCTCGCGCTTCGTCGCGCGCGCTCTTGAAGTACGCGAACGGACTCGAAGGCAGCGATACGTCCGGCGCGTGCTCGAGGGCCATGACGGCCAAGGCAGTGGTATTCGTGTCCGAGCGGCTGTAATCAAACTCAGTTCCATCCCAGCAATGCTGGTTATCTCGATCGGAAGCGCGTGTGTCGTACTGCCATCCGCCGTCTCCGCACTGCGCGTCGCGCAACCACCGCGCTGCGTTCCGTGGCACGTCCTGATCCGCGGCATGAAGCGCAAGCATCGTCAGAACTTGAGTGAAGAGCTTCGTCGGGTCCGGATCCGGGTCGCGATACCGGCCTCGGTCTGTCTTCGACTCCTGGATCGCGGCCACGAGGTCAACGCCTCCGAAGGAGCGCGGGTCCCGGCCTCCGGCGACCGCCGCCAGAACCAGTTTCGCCTTCTGTCCAAGACTGGCGGAGCCGGTGTTGAGTTCGAGGTAGTCGAGAGCGTCCTTGATCGCGTCCGGAGCGCGCCGGGCCGCGACCATGGCCACCACGGCATCGGCGGTGGAACCACGGGCACTGAATCCCGGGAAGGAACCGTCCGCCGACTGGTGAGTGACCAGGTAGCGGACCCCCATGCGCGCCCTGTGGGCGTCCGTGGGCGCCGCAGCAACGGGAGTAGCCACCACCACGGCGGCGGCGAGGCCGCAGGCGAAAGCCCTCTTGCAGGTAGAGATCGACATCGTGCTCCTCTCCGCCCGGTCCTCGCCGGGCAACGAAACGGCCCCCAAGGGGGGCCGGAGGAGCGCGTGATACGCGCGGCCACGGTCCCTTTGCCTCGAAGGTAACGAGCCCCACGCCGGCGAGGTGACCTGGCTCGTCCGCCGTGTCCTGGTTCCTAAGAGCCAAGAACGAGCGGACCTACAGTTGCGGGACAGCGCCGGAATCTGACCGGCTTCCCCCCGCGCGGCGAGCGGATTGAATTGTCAACAACGGCAGGTTACAGGGTCATGCTCGTAGATGCCCGTCCTTAAGGAAAACCCTGCGGCGATGGCCCGCACCCAGCTCGAAGGCGACCCAGAACCACGCGAGGATCGCCGCGCCTGCGAATTCCCCGGCCCAGGTCCAGACGTGGTCGGCGGGCGCCGTGAACAGAGCCAAGGAATACGGTTCCGTGGGCGACGACGCAAACGCGGTGCCGAAGAGGGGCCAGAAGAAGGTCTCCGGCGCGGCCCACATCCCGTCGCCGACGAGGTGCAGCAGCCAGCCGACGGCGAGCCCGAACACGGCGAGGCGTCGTTCTCCGCGGAATGTGAGGAGAACCAACAGCGTCACCGCGAGGAACGCCAGCAAGGAGTGTGCGATCCACCGACCGGCGGGGCCCTCGAAGAGGAAGATCCCGAGGATCGGGTCCACCACGTCGGGCAGCACGGCCCCCACCAGGATGAAGCGGTAGTCGATGCGCCTCCGGCCCAACGTGACGTAGGTCAACGCGGCCGCAACGCCCAGGTGCCAGAGGATCACGCGACTACTCGAGGAGGCTTTCTTGCTCCGGCCAGCCGTCCTCGACATCCAGCAACGCCGCGTCCATCCCCTGGTTGGCGAGGGCATCTGCTGCGGCGTTCTGTTCGCGGCGCACGTGCTGGATCGTTATCGCATCGAACTTGCCCATCAGGATCTGAGCCTTCGCGGCCAGAGCCCGCAATCGCTCGTCCTTGATCTTCCATTCGCCCAACACTTGCGAAACCACCAGCTTCGAGTCGAGGTAGACGTCGAGGTCGGCGATACCGCGTTCGAGCGCCAGCTCGAGCCCGGCTATGAGAGCCCGGTACTCCGCGACGTTGTTCGTCGTTGCGCCGATGCCCCGTGCGATGTCGGCGATAACGTCGCCATGTTCATCCGCGAGAACGACCCCGATGCCTGCCGGCCCCGGATTACCTCGAGCTCCTCCATCGGTATGCAAGCTCGCAGGCATGGGACGTCAGAGGACGACGAGGATCCGGCGGCAGTTGTCGCACCGCTGCAATCCCGTTGCGGCCTTCACTTGCTCGACCTCACGGGAGGGAAGCCTCGTGTGGCATCCCTCGCACGTATCGCCTCGTAGGGCGGCAGCGCCGACACCATTCTTCTGCTCGCGCAACTGCTCGTAAAGAGTCAGGACGGGTGCGGGGATCTCCGGCACGAGCGCGCTGCGCTTCTCCGAATGCTCGGCGAGCAGACTATCGATCTCCGCCGTCGATCCGGCGACCGTAGCTGTTAGCTCCTTCGCCTGCGCCGAGGTTCGATCATGTTCTTCCTGCAATGCCTCGAGGGTGGTTGTGGCCTGCTCGCGCTGCACCATGACTTCGAGTAGCGAATTCTCCATCTCGCCTCGCCTCGTCTTGAGGCTCGCGACCTCGGATTGGAGCGCCCCCAGCTCGCGCGGGTTCGAGACCCCGCCGGAGTAGAGCCGTCCCTCCTCCCGAACGATCTTCTGGTCGAGTAAACCCATCTCGCCCTCGATGTGCGTTTGCTCGTGAACGAGCTCATCGTGCTGTTTCCGCGCGATCTCGAGGTCCGACGACATCTCAGCCAGTGACTCGTTCAGCTCGGCGAGTTGCTTCGCCACGGGAAGGTCCGCGCGCCGGCGCTGGAGCTGGTTTATGGAGGTGTCCTCGGTCTGGAGATCGAGGAGTTTCCGGAGAGCCGCCAAGTCCACCTGAGTCGTCACCTGAGCTCCACGGGGTCGTCCACTCGGTCATGCTACTCGCGGCGAAAACGCATTGACCCCGGAGCCTTCTCGGGAGAACCTTTCTCCTGGGAAGGAAGGTAATGGGCGCAGAAGCGAAGGCAACGCAAGCTCAAAGGTTGGAGGAGACCAAGCTCCTTCAGGCGGTAGCGCGAGGAGACATGGATGCGCTCCGGCGTTTGTACCGGTCGTTCGAGCGGCCGCTGTACTCCCTGGGGATGCGCTGGCTTCGCGACCCGCAACTGGCGGAAGAGCTGGTGCAAGAGGTCACGTTCCGGATCTGGCGCCGGGCCAAGAGCTTCGATGAAGCACGAGGCGCCGCCGGGTCCTGGATCTTCGGCGTGGCGCGCAACGTTGCGTCGGACCTCGCTCGCGCAAGAGGTCGCAATCCGACGCCGATGGCGGATCCACCGGCTCGGGAGGAGCCGTGGGATGAGGATGCGGCGTGGGAAGGCTGGCAGCTAGCGCAAGCGTTGCGGCGACTGTCCAACGAGCAGCAGAAGGTGATCCAACTGGTGTACATGATTCAGATGACGCAGGCGGAAGCCGCTGAGGTCCTCGGGATCCCACTGGGGACCGTCAAGACGCGCCTGTATCACGGGCTTCGCAAGCTGCGCCGCGAGCTCGAAGGGATGGGGCTCATGGAGGAGGGACGCGGATGACTCCTCACGAGGGGATCCGCATGGATCTTGCGGCCTATCTGGCCCACGAGCTTCCCGGGCGGCGCGCCCTCGAGGTGCAGAAGCATCTTGCCGACTGCCCGGTCTGCATGCGAGAAGCCGAAGAGCTTCGCGACCTCACGGCTCTCGTTCGTTCGGCCCCTCTGGAGCACGAGCCCCCACCACACCTGGAACGCCAGGTGATGACGTTGATCGAGCTAGACGGCGCTGCCGGGGACTCGATCGAGCTCGTGGACGAACCTAAGGAGAAACCACCCCATCGATCGTTCGCGAGCCGGCTGCCCGTATTCGTCGCGGCCGGGCTCGCCGCGGTCGGGCTGACCCTCGCGGTCATGAACTTCCAACTGCGCGACCGGGCAGTCGAAGCGGAGTCTCGCAATCAAGCATGGGTGGATGTGTATGGGAGCTGGGGCGAATCGGTGCACGAGGTGCAACTCTCGGGTCGGGGCCTCGACCGCGGCGACGTTGTCGCCACCTTCATCCATCACGGCGGCAACAACTTCGGGATCTCGATGCGCTCCGAAGGGTTGATCCCGGCGCGTCCCGGATCGAAGTACGAGGTGTGGCTGTCGGACGACGAGGGTTGGACATCGACCGGCTCTTTCGAGATCTCCCCGGACTCGGATCGAGTCTTCTACTTCCATCTCGGCGAGGACCCGCGGGCCTACGACAAGATCTGGGTCACGGTCGAACCAAACGACGGGGACTCCGGCCCGCGCGGGCGCGCCGTGGCCCAGGCCGACCTCGACATCTAGCGACCGGCCCGGAGCAGGCCGCTCACCGGCCGCGCGGCACTTAGGGTCTCGCCATGGAGCTGTGGCCGGGAAAGCCTTTCCCCCTGGGAGCAACGCCCGATACAGACGGCACCAACTTCGCCGTGTTCTCGGAACACGGCGAGGCGGTCGAGCTATGCCTGTTCGACGAGCACGGCCATCAGACGAGCGTCGAGCTGACCGAGACGTCCGCGTTCGTATGGCACGGGTACATGCCCGGCATAAGGCCGGGTCAGCGGTACGGCTTCCGCATCCATGGCCCCTTCGCCC
>JALZOM010000131.1 GCA_030913945.1 Actinomycetota bacterium | reverse complement strand
CTAGTGGTTGCCCCGACGCCCCCGCCGTTCTCAACAGAAGGTCTTCCACCCGCAGGATGTCGTCAACCAACCAGCTTGGACCCCCATGCGCTCCCGCCGGGACGCCGCTCGGGGCGTCGGTCACTCGCCAACCACCTGGATGAAACACCTGCGCGGCCGAGATGAATCCAGCTCGAGGAAGAGAACCCGCTGATCGTCCCCGAGCGTTGGGACACCGTTGACGATCGGGATGGATTCTGAGGTCTTGCCGGCGAAGATGTGGAATATGTGCGCCGGCGCGTTCGCGGGCTCCTCCTCGACGAGGTTCTCGGTGCGGATGTCGAGGTCGTCGTGTGCGTAGTAATGGTCTCTCGGAGCGAGGGTTTCCATCGTTCGCTCCAAGGCCTTGAGGGAGCCGTTGCCGGCTGAGGTGATTACCACACTGCAGGTCGTGTGGGGGGAAAAGACCAGCACGTTTCCGTCCCGGACCCCGGATGATCGGACCAGTTTCAGCACATCATTCGTGATATCGAGCGCGTCGAAACGCCCGCCCGTTTCGGTTTCGATGGCCTCGAAAAGGATCACGCAACCATTCTTCCCTACCTGCGCAACCAAGGGGTTGGACGAGCGTTCGGCGCTTCTAAACGACTGTTCAACCGGCGATTGCCCGGCGTTCGTGCGGGTAAGGACGAGTGAAGGACCCAACCCGAAGGAGTATGTATGAATCCACTGCTGAAGAAGGCGCTGGCAGCGCTAGCCATCAAGGAAGGTATCGAGAAGATCCAGGAGATGCGCCAGCCCAAGCGGCGCTCCATCGCCTCGCGACTGGGCCCGATCGCATTGATCGCCGCGGTCGGCGCAGGGACCTACATGCTCGCGAAGAGCGGGCAGCTCCAGCCACTGCTTAACAAGGCGAAGTCGTTGACCGGCGGGGGCAAGGAAGCCCCTCGGCATCCGCAGGACTCGGGCATCCCCCAGTCCTCCATCAACCTCAACGACAACGCTTCGAACACAGCTCCGGTCGTTTAGTCGGCTAGGCATCACGACTCAGGCCCCGGCGGACCCCGCCGGGGCCTGATAATGAGTGGGATGACCGGCCCGAGTTCCATCGCGCCCCCGCCACCGGAGCCACCGCGATCGTTCCTGAAGCAGAGCGGCTTCGGGATCCTGACTGAGGTAGAGCCGCCGCGCCGCCCCGACATCGAGCACGTGAGACGTCAGATAGAGGTGCTCAAGCCCGTCACCGACGCGTTCCTCATCCCCGACAACCATCTCGGACGCGCCACCGTCTCCAGCGTTGCGGTTGCACACGAAGTCGCCTACCTCGGAGGCAGAGGGATCGCTTGCCTGAACGCTCGCGACCGGAATCTTCTCGGATTCCGCCGGGACCTGCTGACCGCAGCCTCGTATGGGGTGGATCATTTCCTCTTCGTCTATGGGGACGCCCCACAGGAAGGGCGGCGCACCGAAGACCTGACCGTGCGCGGGATGATCAACGAGGTTCGATCGTTCGGCGAGGGACCGCTGTTCCAGGGCTACTCGGACTTCAGGATCGGAACCGTTGCCAAGGTAGGACGTCCTTTGGCCTGGCGAACGCAAGCAGACTTCGTGTTCGTCCAGGTGACCTACTCGTTCGAGAGGTTGCTCCAATGGAGAGAATCGCTGGACTATGCGGGCCGCATGTACGCAGGTGTCCTCGTCCTAGCTAGCGCCCGGATGGCGCGGCGCATCAACGCGTCGATCCCGGACATACGAGTCCCCGAGACGATCGTCGACAAACTGGACGACGCCGAAGTCGGAGTCGATCTCGCCTGCGAACAGATCGAACGCGTTAGGGCCTCGGGGGCATTCGACGGGGTGCATCTGATCCCCGTTGGTCGCTACCGGGAGATGGCCGCGCGACTGAAGACGATCACCACCTCGTAGGAGAACGTGGGCAGGGTCTCTTCCGCGTGGAAGCCGAAGAACCCTTCCTGAGCGTTTCGCCCACGGAGCGGGCACGTGATCGACGCGGAAAACGCCGTCTCGAAGAGACGGCCAAATGTGTAGGGGAGCGCTGCTAGGAGGCTCGGCGGGCGCGGGCGCGGCGGCGCTTGAGCGACGCTCGCTCCTTATCCGTGAGGCCGCCCCAGATCCCGTACTTCTGATTGGTCTCCATGGCGAACTCCAGACAGGGCTCTAGTACGGGGCAGCGCTGACAAACGGCTTTGGCGCGCGCCTCGCGGGCCTGCTTCTCGAGCTCCGATTCACCCTGGTCTGGACCGAAGAACAGGACGTTGTCGAACTCGTTGCAAGCGGCGTCTTCCTGCCAGTCGAGCTTCTCGACGGGGTCGAGGGATTGGATCTGGAACCTCCTCCGATTGGTGCTGGTCACGCGAGCGGGGCATTGACTACCTTCTTCTTTGCCACTCGCTCTCTTCGATAAACGGCCCTCAGGCGTAGTTATTCCTCGACACCGGCAGCTGCCTGGATCCGTCGAGGGATGGATCCCTCCGCCACATCGTGGTTCCCCACGGGGCCTCCCTTACCTTCCCTCACTTCCCGAAATAGGTCAATGGTTAGCCAGGGCCCGCCCCAAGCCAAGCCCTAGAGGAGCGCCAGCAGGGTCACGCCCTGGGTCCAATGGAAGGCGCTCCTGCAGGCCCCACCGAGGTCACAGAGGCGGGCCGTGAGGCGGCCTCCGGCGGGGCCGGTCGCCTGGACGTACGCGAACCGGGAGGAGTCCGGGGACCAGATCACGTTACCCACCGCCCCGCGGGACTCCGGAACCGCTCCGGGGCGAGAGCCCGTGGTCGAAAAGGTGAGCATCGTCGATACCGGGATCCCTCCAGGGGCCGCCTTGATCGCAGCGGCAGCGACCGTGGAGGAGTCGGGAGCCCAGGTGCCCGGGCCGAGGGCCGCCCCATCCAGGTCCACATCGTTCGGACGCCCGGTCGAAGTGCCGCTTTCGTCCAGGGCGATGATCGTCGAGAAACGTCTGCCGGCACGGATGAGCCAACCTCCGTCGGGCGAAGCGCCCCATATCTCGCTGGGGGGGATCGCCAGCGTGGCCGTAGCGCCATCCTGACCGACGATCACGGTCCTCCGAAGGTCGCTCTGATCGGCGGCCAGCAGGCGGTCGCCCGCCCAACCCAAGAGGCCCCAGCGTCCAGGGCTTGTCATTCGTTGCGGGCTCCCCCCGGCTTCAGCGACCACTACGCTAACCCGTCCGGAGCAAGCCTCACCATCACAGGAACGACGTTCGACCGGCTCGATGTAGGCCAAGCTGCCGCTCGCGGACCACAGAGGCGAGAAGCCGGGCCCGAGGGTTGCGCGGGCTCCACTGGCCAAGTCGACCGTCTGCAACTCCGGATACTCGAGAAAGTCCTCATCGTTGCCCGTGGGGACGGCCGCGGTAACGACGGCTGCCATCGTTCCATCGACGGAGAGCACGGCATCGCCACCCGGCAACGTGGCCACGGGCTCCTGCACGCCTTCATCGAGGTCGAAGCTTCGGATGACCCGGCCCCGTAGGAACAGAAGGTGGGTCCCCTCGTCCGGCTCCTGTGCCGGATCGGGGGTTGGAACGTTCGTTGAGGGAGTCGGCTCGGTGAGCTTTGTGGAAGCCGACGGGGCCGGCGATGAGGATGATGCATCGGCTCGTCGCCGGCCATCTGCCGCGGGATCGCATGCGCCCAGGATCGCCACGAGACCCGCGATCAGGATCACGCGCGCGCTAAAGCGCGTCTCGAACCTCCGGTCAGTCCGCGCCGTTCAGGTCCTCCGGCTCACCCGCGGATTCGAAGGCTCCGATCTCCGCGGCCGAAGGAACGAGTGAGCCTGCTCCGGGCGTGGCGAGTTCGATAGCTCGGAGTACCGCTCCGCTGGTTCGCAGCGCGGAGGTGTTGCTCGTCTCACCCCAGCAGGGAGAGCCCTCATCGGAAAGGTGACGACCCTGCGAGTCCGTGCGCGGCCACCACCAGGATCGTGAGGACGAGAGAGCGGCATTGTTGATCCGCAGATCGAAGTGATTATGCGTCTGAGACGAGTAACAACCGATGCCGTGAACCTGGCTGTTCATCGCGATGTTCCGCTGGCGGTGGTTCGTGATTTCGGCCATACGGTTGTCCGCCGCCGTTCCGTACAGATGCTGCGATCTGCTGGCACCACCGATACAGTCGTTGTAAGGCAGGCTCCTGAAGCCCGAGTTGATACCCACTGGCCGGCCGCCGCCTTTGGCCCTCACCGCTTCGAGCCGCCACATCAAGCGCCTGACGTTCCTCTTGGCCCTCCGGGCGGCGACCATCCCACCTCCGAATGTGCCGGCGTACGCGTTCGCCTGCGCGCCGCATCCTGAGTTGCGATTCTGTTCGAACTCGCTCCAATCGAAGTGCCCGGTGGAGCCGTCGGGGTCCTGCAATCGATTCAATGCGACGAAGACCGACTCGTTCGCAACGCCTGTTGCCGCCAGCCCGTGGTGCTTCTGATAGTTCGCTACCGCGACTTTGGTCATGCGATCGTATTGGCCATCGAGATAGAACGCTTTGTGTTCCTCGTTCGGATACCAGCCGGCGATCCGAACCTGAAGCGCACGCACGGCCGGTCCCGAGTCCCCGGTCGAAAGGGAGCGCTTGAAGTTGTACGCGGATGCGGGCCCGGCTGAGGCCAGCGAGCCCGACAACGCGAGCGCGCAGATTGCCAAGACCTTCCTTCGAGTGACCTTCATGCCCATTTTGTCGGCTTCCCGGTAGCCCAGCCTTGAATCACAATTTATTCCCAGGGGGGATTAACAACCCCGATCACCTCGGGGGATCGGGGTTAGAGACGGCTCCTTCCTCAGACCCCCTTGTTCTCGACGTCCTTCTTGTTGTTCTCTCGATGTCCTTCTTGCCCGTTACGCGGGGTTTGGGTCCTGTTCCGACATGTCGGCCCCCACGCGGCCTATCATTCCTCTTATGGGAATCTCGCCCGACGTCGTGCGGGTCGTGCTCATCGACGACCAGACCCTGCTGCGCCGCGGGATGAAGACGATGCTCGAGAGCGGCGGAGATATCGAGGTCGTAGGCGAGGCCTCCGACGGTACCCAGGCTCTTGCCGTGGTCGAGGCCAATATGCCCGATGTGGTCCTGATGGACGTGATCATGCCGAACAAGGACGGGATCGAGGCAACCCGTGAGATCAAGGACGCGTTCCCGAACGTCGGAGTCGTGGTCCTGTCCGGCCACGACGAGCGGCGCTTCCTGTTCGACGCTTTGAAGGCGGGCGCCTCGGGATACCTCTTGAAGACGGCCGAGCTGGACGAGGTCGTCTCGACGGTCAAGTCGGTTTCTCAAGGCCAGGGGCGGTTGGATCCGGCACTTGCGTCCCAGGTGTTGTCCGAGTTTCAGAGTTACCAAAAGGCCGAGGTCGCGGAGGTCTTCCAGCCACTCACCCCGCGCGAGCGGGAGATCCTGCAGCTCATGAGCGAGGGGCTCCCAAACAAGACCATCGCAAGCCGTCTGTCTATCTCCGAGCGAACGGTGACAACGCATGTTGCGAATATCTACTCCAAGCTGCACGTCAACAATCGCGTCTCCGCGATCCAAGAGGCCATGCGCAGGCGCATCCTCGACTACAACCCCTAGGCCATGACGCAAGAAGGCACCGGCGCCACGAATGAGCGCTTGCGTGCCCTTCCCGCCGTTGACAGGGTGGTCGGGTCGATGGGTTTCGGTGGCCCGCAGGCGAGAGCCACGGCAATGGCACGTCGTGCTCTGGACGAAGCCCGGGTGGAGGTTCGGCAGGGATCCGAAGCCCCGGACTTCGACGCCATCGTCGATCGAGCCGGGGCGCTATTGATCGAAGAAGAACGAGTGGGACTCGTACGCGTGATCAACGCGACGGGCGTGATCATCCACACAAATCTCGGACGCGCGCCGATGGGATCGGAGCAGATGAGAGCGGTGAATGAGGTAGCCGGCGCCTATTCGAATCTGGAGTACGACCTCTCTGAGGGCCGGCGCGGGAGTCGTTACACGCATGCGACACGTCTGATCGCCCGCGTCACCGGAGCCGAGGCGGCCATCGTGGTCAACAACAACGCCGCCGCTGTCCTCCTGACTCTGGCGGCACTTTGCTCCGAACGAGAGGTCATCATCAGTCGCGGAGAGCTCGTTGAGATCGGAGGCGAGTTCCGTATCCCCGACATCATGTCCATCTCGGGCGCGCGTCTGGTCGAGGTCGGGACCACGAACCGGACTCACCTCGTTGACTACGAGCGAGCGATCTCACCCGACACCGCTGCGATCCTGAAGGTGCACCCCTCTAACTACAAGGTCGTCGGATTCACGTCGACGGTTCCGGCTCGAGACCTCGCGCGCCTAGCGACCGGGCGGGGAGTTGCATTCCTTCACGATCTCGGCTCGGGGCTGGTCGCCGATGATGCTCCGGCCGACTTCACGGGGGAGCCGCTCGTCCAGGTGGCTTTGGAGGATGGAGCGGACGTCGCGCTGTTCTCCGGCGACAAGCTCCTCGGAGGTCCGCAGGCGGGCATCATCGTGGGGCGTACGCATCACATCATTCAGTTGGAGCGACATCCCCTTCTTCGTGTGCTGCGAGTCGACAAGATGACGCTCGCCGCCCTCGAGGCGACCCTTCGCCTTTACCTCGATGGGCGGACGGACGAGATCCCACTCTGGCGAATGGCTCGCACCGACGCGGACGAACTCGAACGGCGGGCGCGGACGATAGCAGAGGGGCTGCGCGAGATCGGTTCGATCAAGGCCGAGGCTTTCCCAACGCGCTCCGTCGCTGGAGGCGGATCCCTGCCGGGCGTCGAGCTCGGTTCATGGGCGGTGGCACTCCTACCCGATCGCCCCGGCGCCTCAGAGCTGCAGCGATCGTTGCGCCGTTCCGATCCACCGATCGTCGCTCGGGTGGAAGAGGATCGCGTCCTCCTGGACCTCCGCACGGTTGCGCCGGACGACGACCGTGCGCTCACGGCGGCGATCAGAAGGGTGCTCGGCTAGGTCCAGGAAAGGAGAAAAGAATAAGCGGCCGGGGGGTCGGCCGCTTATTCCTCTTCACTTCGGGGGAGGGGACCCCGTCCCGATCTGTTCGGGCCTACTGAAGGTCGCTCCTACTCGTCCTCAGGCTCCGCAGGTGGGGGGATACCTACGGGCGTCCAAGAGACGGGCATACGAAAAAGGGAAGGGAGTGCTTCCGGAGTTGAAGTTCGCAACAGAATCACTCTGTCCTCCATTCGGTGGCTGGGCTGCCTCACTTCGAGACCCCTGGCTTTGCGTCCCCGCCTCGCAGCGGGTTTGCCTTTCTCGTGGAGGCGAACCTCCGTTCCGTCTATCGGCCGCTTGGAGGACCAGCTTTAGCCCGCTCCGCCTCTAGAAGAAAGGGATCCAGGCGGCTCTGCCCGGCGTAGACGTTGAACCTGCTATGTCGCAGGAAGCCGACGAGCGTCATCCCGAACTCCTGGGCCACCGCCACGGCGAGGCTGCTGGGGGCAGACACCGCACAGACGATCGGAACTCCGGCCACGAGCGCTTTCTGCATCAACTCGTAGCTCGCGCGACCGCTGACGACCAGCACGCTCTCGCTCAATGGAGTGTGGCCCTGCAGCAACGACCAGCCGATCAGCTTGTCGAGGGCATTGTGACGGCCGACGTCCTCTCGAAGCGCGACGAGACCTCCGTTCGGGTCGAACAACCCGGCCGCGTGCAGCCCTCCCGTCGCATCGAAAACGCCCTGGGCTGAGCGCAGCTTGTCCGGAAGGCCCAGTAGCAACTCCGGATCCACGGTCAACCCCCCACCCAAGGGTTCACGCCGGATAGTGAGCGCTTCCAGCGCCGCCTTCCCACAAACCCCACAGGCACTGGAGGTAAAGAAGTGCCGCTCCAGCGGCCTGAGGTCGGGCTTCGTCCCGGGCGCGAGCCGCACGTTGACGATGTTGTAGCGCTGCTCCTCGCCGATCGTCCTGTCGACGCAGTAGCTGATAGCCGAAACGTCGGCTCCCGACGAGATGACACCCTCGCCGAAGAGAAATCCGGTCGCGAGCTCGAAGTCTCCGCCCGGGGTCCGCATGGTGATGGCAACGGTCCGGGTCTCGCCGCCCAACAACAACCGAATCTCCAGCGGCTCCTCAGCCGCCACCGAATCCACCCGCCCGACGCGCTCCCCACTCTCGTAAGCCAGCACCTCGGCCCGCACAACCGACCCCACGCGCCCACCCTCACCCCTCATGGCTCCAAGTTACCGCGCGGGTTCAGCCCCGCCGGGCGGCCTACTTTGGAAGATCTGTCGACGACTCTCGCCGGCGTCAGCGGCATCGACCCAAAACCCAGGGCGCGGTCGACCTCTAAGTCAGAAGATCCGAAGTCGTCCAGGGGTTGGCGCAGCTCTTCGAGGTAAACACCGGGTTTATGTTGCGACGTATGCACGTCATCGGCACAGCGGGGCATGTGGATCACGGGAAGTCGACCCTCGTCGAGCGCTTGACGGGGATCGACCCCGATCGCTTCGAGGAAGAGAAGCGTCGGGGGCTCACCATCGATCTCGGGTTCGCGTGGCTCACTCTGCCCTCCGGCAACGAAGCCGGCTTGATCGATGTCCCGGGCCACGAACGGTTCATAAAGAACATGCTCGCCGGCGCGGGTGGAATCTCGATCTGCATGTTCGTCGTGGCCGCAAACGAGGGATGGATGCCACAATCAGCCGAACACCTTGCCATCCTCGATGCCCTTCGCGTGCGATCTGGCGTGGTGGTCCTTACGAAGTCCGACCAGGTCGATGAGGCCACTCTCGAACGCACGCGCACAGACGTGAAGCAACGCCTCGGCGTTTCCAGCCTGCGCGACGCGCCGGTGATCGCTTGTTCAGCAACGACGGGTGCGGGGCTAGAGGCGTTGATGAGGGTGCTGGACGACGTTGTATCCAGAACGCCCGCGCCACCCGATACGGGCAGGCCGAGATTATGGGTCGACCGGGTCTTCACCATCGCCGGCGCCGGGACCGTAGTCACGGGGTCATTGATGGGTGGAATGCTGTCGGTCGGGATGGAGGTCGAGATCGCTCCCGAGGGCCGGAACGCCCGGATCCGTGCGCTTCAAAGTCACAAGAAGACGCTGACATCTGCCGCTCCGGGCAACCGGGTCGCCCTCAACCTCGCCGGATTAGAACGGGCCGGCGCGCAGCGAGGTAATGCGATCGTGTCACCTGGGGGATGGCGCGCAACGAGGCGATTCGACGCCCACGTCGAGGTCTTCGATGAGCGCCTCATCGGGGAGGCTCATGAGCTCACCGCTCGCGGCGCCCACCTTCTGTATGTGGGCTCGGCCGAGACGCCGGTTCGGATAAGCCTGCTGGGGGACGAGCAGCGCCTGCGTGGCGGACAGTCGACCGTGGCGCAGCTATATGCGCGCGACCCACTCGTCCTTCAGAGAGGGGATCGTTTCGTCCTCCGAGATGCGGGGCGCATGCTCACCTTCGGCGGGGGCGTCGTACTGGACCCCGTTCCACCGCAAGCACGGCGGTCGGACACGGACTACGCCGCCCGCCTTCGCGCTCTGACCGGAGCCTCTCCGGCCGAAGCACTCGACATCCTCGTCCGGTCGGAAGGCCGGATCCACCGTAGCGAAGCGTTGCTTCGTTCGGGATCGAACCAAGAGGAGGGAGCGATTGTTCGCCTCGGTGGGTATCTCGTTTCGAGGGACCGAGTCATTCAGCTGACGCTGCAGGTTCAGAAAAGTCTTGCGGGGCATCACGCTAATTCCCCGTTGGAACCCGGCATGGGTCGCGAGCAACTACGTGCCGAAGTCGCACTCGAAGGTGACGCATTCGACGCCCTTCTCGAACGGCTCGACGACGTCGTGGCCGAGGGGTCGAGATTGCGCCTTAGCTCTTTCGCGGTAGCCCTCTCTCCCGAGCAGGCGCGCGAACGGGACAAGGTTCTTCAAGCGATCGGAGAGGCCGGTTTCTCGCCACCCGCCGAGAAAGACCTGGGGGCGGACCCGGCCCTCATACGGACCCTTGTCTCGTCCGGTGACTTAGTGCCGGTGGGCGATTTTCTCCTCACCCGCCGATCTGCCGAACAGGCTCGACAGGTCGTACGAGCCCACATCTCGTCCGGCGGACCTCACACGGTGGCTCAGATCAGAGATGTACTTGGCACGTCGCGCAGGTACGCGGTTCCGTTGTGCGAGTGGCTGGACGCTACCGGCGCCACGCGTCGTCAAGGAGACCTCAGGACGCTAGGGCCGCGCCCTTGAGTGCTGCTACTTCTCTCCCGCAAGCTGGCTACCTTGCACGACAGTTCCGCCAATGAGGCTCGAATCAGGCAGTGGTCTCGGGGATCCGGTCTTCATCTCTTCGACAAGCGAGTCGACGACCGCGCTCAGATCCTTCATCTCTTCGAAGACTTCTCTTTGACGCGTTGCCGATGTTCCTCGGTCGAGGATGTCGTTCACGCCGCGAAGCTCGTCGAGGCAACCGAGCCGCTCGGCGGCGGGCTCGAGCTTCTCGACGAGATCGCCGATCGAACGACGCAGTTTGATGAGGTTTCCCTCCTCATCTCGGATGATCTCCGCCTCGAGTCCATACCTCGCAGCGCGCCACTTGTTGTCGCGAATCGTCCACGCAAGGTGATGGGGCAACTCGAGGCCATGGTCGTATCGGTCCGCCAGCCACACGACCAAGGATTGCGACAGCGCGACGATCGAGCAGAGCTCGTCCATGGTCGGGATGCCATCGCAGATGCGCAACTCGATAGTGCCGAAGCCGGGATGAGGCCTGATGTCCCACCACACCTCGCGGATGCTTCTGATCGTGCCGGCGCCGATGAGCGTCCGCATGAATCGCTGAAACTGACCCCAGTTCTCCATCTCGTAGGGAAGACCGGCGGTCGGGAGAGACTCGAACACCTTCGAACGAGCCGATGAGAGACCGGTGTCGCGCCCCTGCCAGAACGGACTAGACGAGGACAAAGCAAGAAAGTGCGGGATATAGGTAGCAAGAGCGTTGCCCACGGCGATGGCTTGCTCACCAGAGGCCAAGCCAACGTGAGTGTGTATGCCGAAGATCAGCAATCGGCGCGCCGTCCACTGACAGTTCTCGATGAGGCTGTGGTAGCGCGGATCCGGCGACACCGTCTGGTCCGCCCACGCGGAGAACGGATGCGTACCCGTACAGAGAACGCGGTAGCCGAGGCCCTCCGACACCTCGATCAGTCTCTCGATCTTTCCGCCGAGGTCCGCCCGCACGGCTTTGACGGTCGGACAGACGTCCGTGATGACCTCGATGGTGCACTCGAGCAGTTCGTGCTTGTAGGCACGGGAGTCGTCCAGCTCGGCGAGGATCTTGGTCGCTGCTGTGTCCGTCGCCAGGGCCCCTGCGGAATCCACGACCTGTAACTCGGCTTCGACGCCGAGGGTATGAGTTTCCGATGGGTCGAAAACGATATTCATGGGGCCCCCTAAACGCGAATGGGTCAGCTTGGAATGCTACGGCAAAGCAGCCGCCCGGGCGCGATGCCGACCGAATACATAGACGAGCCCGAGTGTGTTAGCC
>JALZOM010000111.1 GCA_030913945.1 Actinomycetota bacterium | reverse complement strand
ACCACCGCCACCGCTGGCGGCCGCAGCGCGCGCCTCGTCGAGCGTCTTACCCTGCGCAACTTGACGCTCGAGCCACGCGACCGGCGTGAGCGATATCTTGCCCTGACTGTCGATGTCGGTGACCTCGACCTCGATCGATTCGCCTTCCTTGACCGCGTCCTCGACGCGGTCGATGCGGCCCTCACCAAGCTTGCTGATGTGAACCAGGCCATCGCGTCCCGGCGAGATGTTCACGAAGGCTCCGAAGGTCGTGGTCTTTACCACCGAGCCGTTGATGCGCTCGTTGATCTCGGGGATCCGGGGGTTAGCGATCTCATCGATGATGCTGGCCGCGCGCTCGGCGGATTCCTGGTCGGTGGATCCGATCCGGATCGTGCCGTCGTCCTCGATGTCGATCTCGACGCCGGTCGTCTGCGTGATCATGTTGATGTTCTTGCCCTTCGGGCCGATGACCTCGCCGATCTTGTCGACAGGCACCTTCATCGCGATAACTCGTGGCGCCGTGGGCGCAAGCTCTTCGCGAGGTGCGGTGAGGCTTTCGTTCATCTTCTCGATTATCTGCAGACGAGCTTTCTTTGCCGCCATCAACGCGTCTCGCAACACCTGGGCGGGGACGCCAGAGATCTTGGTGTCGAGCTGAAGGGCCGTCACCATGTTCTCGGGGCCGGCGACCTTGAAGTCCATGTCGCCGAAGGCATCTTCGTCGCCGAGGATGTCCGTCAGCGGGACGAAGCGATCGCCGTCCGCCACCAGACCCATCGCCACGCCACCGACGTGCTTACCGCCGCGCAGGGGAACGCCTGCATCCATGAGCGATAGAGACGACCCGCACACGCTGGCCATCGAGGTGGAGCCGTTCGAGGAGAGGATCTCGGAAACGACGCGGATCGCATAGGGAAACTCGTCGCTCGTAGGGATCACCGGCAGGATGGCTTTCTCGGACAGCGCGCCGTGACCGATCTCGCGCCGCTTCGGCCCCCGCATGAACCCCGCCTCACCCGTCGAGTACGGAGGGAAGTTGTAGTGATGCATGTAGCGCTTGCTCTCCTGCGGGGAGAGATCGTCGATCATCTGCTCCAGACGCTGCATCCCGAGGGTGGTCATAGACAGCGCTTGGGTCTCGCCACGCGTGAAGAGGCCGGAGCCGTGAACACGCGGGATGACACCCACCTGGGTCCAGATGGGGCGGACCTCGTCGGTCCGACGACCGTCCAGGCGGACGTTGTCGTCGAGGATCCGACGACGGACCAGAGACTTCGTCAGCGATCGCAGGGCCGCCTTGATGGATCCCTCTTGCTCGGGGAAATCCACCGCAAGTTTCTCGATCGCCCGGTCTCCGAGGTCGCTCAACTTCGCGCGACGGTCGGCCTTGACCGTGATCGCTACCGCATCCCGCAGCTCGTTCTCGGCCTCGGACTTCACACGCTCCATGATGTCGTCGCTGTAGTCGACGAACAGAGGGAAGTCGGGGTTCTCACCCGAGATGGAGCCCTTGGGCTTGCCCACTTGCTCGACGATCTCGTTCTGAAGAGCGATCGTGTCGGCGATGTAGGCCTTCGAGAACTCGATACCGTCGGCCAGTAGCTCCTCATCAGGGGGCGTGGCGCCGTCCGCTACGAGATCGAACAAGCGCTCGGAAGCGCCGGCCTCGATCATCATGATGTCGACCTCGCCGGCATCGTTGACCCGGCCCGCTACGACGACCTCGATCGTGGCTCGTTCCTGCTCCTCGTAGCCGGGATTCGCTACCCAGTCACCGTCGATGTGCGAGACCCGTGCGCAACCCACGGGGCCCTCGAACGGGAGGTCGGACAGTGCGAGCGCTGCGGATGCGGCGTTCACACTGAGGATGTCCACCGGGTTCTCGTCATCGACCGCAAGAACGGTGACGACACAGTGGACCTCGTGTCGAAAACCATCGGGGAACGATGGGCGAAGCGGACGGTCGATCAAGCGGGCGTTGAGGATGGCCTTCTCGCTCGCACGACCTTCCCGGCGGAAGAAGCTGCCGGGGATCTTGCCTGCTGCGTACATACGTTCTTCGACGTCGATGGTCAACGGGAAGAAGTCGCCGGCCCCTCTGGGGTCCGACGAAGTGGCGGCGGCTATGACCGTCGTCTCGCCCACGGACGCAAGCACTGCGCCGTTCGCCTGACCGGCGATGCGGCCGGTCTCGATTCGGAATACCTCGTCGCCGATCTTTCGTTCGACGAATGTGCCTTCCGGATTCATATGTAAATCCCTCCTTGGGATCTGGCCCGGAGCCGCCAGGCACCGGACTTCGTGTCCAAGGAGAGGAGCCGGGTGGGCCGATTCTCAGTTGCAAGCCCGCTGGTTCGGGCGAGCTTGCAACTGATAACCGACCCCTGTGGCGCCTCTCCTTGCGTCTTCATCGGTTCACGTGAGGACCGCCTGGCGGCCGCACGTTCCTGCTTATCTGCGGAGACCGAGCTTTGAGATCAGCGTTCGGTAGCGCTCGACGTCTTCCCGGCGGAGATAGTCCAGCAGGCGACGACGTCGGCCCACCATCACCAGCAATCCTCTGCGGGAGTGGTGGTCCTTCGAGTGAGTCTTGAGGTGTTCGGTCAGATCGGAGATCCGTTTGGTTAGGACCGCCACCTGCACCTCGGGGGACCCTGTGTCCCCGTCGCTGCGGGCGTTGTCCGCCATGATGTTCTGTTTCTCTTCCTTCACAAGGCCCATGGGCGTGATCCGTGCTCCTCTTGGTAGATGCCATCTGTGGACGCTCTTCTAGATGCCGTGCCGGGAGGGCCCGGGCGGAGACTTCTCGCCACACGGGCCCGCTCATGGTAGCAGGTCAGACGGCCTCCGGGCGGTCGTGAAGCCGGCGGGTGGCGGTCACGTCCCGGTCCATCTGGGCCACCAAATCGTCCACGCTGTCGAACTTGAGTTCATCCCTCAGCCGCTCGAGGAACTCGATCCGCAGATCGGCCCCGTAGAGGTCGTCCCCGAAGTCGAGCAAGAACGCCTCCAGCACCAGCGGCGACCGCTCCGGGTCGCCTCCGAAGGTGGGCTTGACACCGAGGCTTATCGCGGCGGGATAGACCCGGTCCTCGACCCGCGCCCGACCCGCGTAGATGCCGCGAGGAGGCGCCGCTATCGCCGGATCCAGAGTCACGTTGGCGGTTGGATATCCCAGCGAAGCCCCTCGGTCGTCGCCCGGAACCACGCGGCCCTCGAGCGCGAACGGACGCCCTAGAAGTGCCCGCGTCGACGCCATGTCCCCAGTGGAGATGCAACCGCGCACCCGGCTGGAGGACGCGGGCTCCCCGGCAACCGTTACCAACGGCAACCCCTCGGCATCGAACCCCAGGTCCCCGCCGAGCTCCGACAACAGGGCGACGTCGCCTGCAGCCCTGTGCCCGAAGCGCCACCCTTGGCCGACGAAGACCGCTCGCGCCGCAAGCCCGTTCACGAGGACGTCACGAACGAATCTATCCGGGGGCCACTGCGACAGCTCGCGGTCGAACGGGAGGACCAGAAGGATGTCCATGCCCAGCTCCTCGATCAGCTCCACTTTGCGCTCCGGCGTCGACAGCAACAGCGGAACCGCATCGGGACGAAGCGTCGCGTTCGGGTGTCGATCCCAGGTGACGACGGCGGAAACCAAACCGCGTCGCGTGGCCTCGTCCTTCGTGCGGGCGATGAGGGCGCGATGGCCCAGATGCACGCCATCGAAGGTGCCGATCGTCACCACGGATCCCTCGGGCGTAGAGAGGGCGTCGAGCCCGACGGCCCTGATCACCCGGGCACCACGCGATCGGCGACCAACCTGTCTCCCTCGGGCCGGTACACCGCGAGTAGACGTCCATCGCGCATGACCGCGACGGGGGCTCCAACCGGCCCGTCCGGATGCGCGAGGGGGCGCCCGTGGCCGACCGCCAGCGCGTCCTCCTCGGAGATCTCGAGCCGGTCGAGCTGGCGTACGACCTCCGCCATCGGCAACACCGTCTCCCCGGTCACGGATGCAAGCGGCACCGCGTCGGCCTCCGTGAAGCCGCCAGCTTCGGTTCGGCGCAGCGATGCCATGTGGGCTCCGCACCCAAGGCTCTGTCCCAGGTCGTGGATCAGCGTCCGCACGTAAGTACCCCCGGAACACACGATGTCGAGCGTGGACTCCGGCTGCTCGCCCGGCGCGAAGTCCAAGAGGACAAGAGACTCGATTTCGATCGACCGTGGGTCCCGCTCCACGTTCTCTCCCCGACGAGCCTTCTTGTAGAGGCGCTCGCCCCCGACCTTCACAGCAGACACCATGGGAGGGATCTGCTGTAAGGATCCCGTGAAGGCCGGCAATGCATCCTCGACGTCCTTGGGCGTGACGTCTGCGCGCTTCTCCTCGAGCACCTCACCGGCGGCATCTTGCGTCGTCGTCGTAGAGCCGAATCGGGCCACCGCCAGGTAGCGCTTGTACGACGCCTGTGCATAGGAGAGGAAGCGGGTCGCCTTCCCGATCCCGAGGATGAGGATGCCGGTCGCGTCCGGATCCAGCGTTCCCGCGTGTCCCACCCTGCGCTCGTGCAGCCTCCGTCGCACTTCGTCGACGACATCGTGTGAGGTCATGCCGGCGGGCTTGTCGACGACCACCACCCCGTCGGTCACGCTGCTCCGCGAAGCTCGGCGAGCAGGGAGGCCACCGTGGCCTCGAGATCGGGTGCGGTGAAACCGGCGGCCAGCTCATGACCGCCGCCTCCCCGCGCGCGCGCCAGGGCCCCGACGCTCACTCCGCTCTTGGACCTCATGCTCACCCTCCAGCGGCCATCTGGCTGTTCCTTGAACATCGCGGCCACGTCCGCGTCTCGCGTCGAACGCACGAGATCGATGAGCTTCTCGGTCTCATCCATATCGACCCCCGATTCCTCGAGATCGCTTCGTGTGAACCACGAATAAACGAAGCTGGCATCCGGATGGAGAACCGCCCGCTCCAGGACATGCCCGACGAGCTTCAGGTACGCGAAGGGTGACGACTCGAACACCTCCTGTGCGATCGCCGGAGCAGGTACGTCGTACTCGAGCAGATCCGCTGCCAGCCGAAGGGTCGCAGGGGTGGAGTTCGAATACTGGAAGCGCCCAGTGTCGGTGACTATGCCCGCGTACAAGCACGTCGCGATGTCCCGATCGAACTCGACCCCTGCATCCTGCAGCAGGCCCGCCACCAGCTCGGCGGTCGAGGACGCGTCCGGGACCACGACGTTGAGGTGGCCGAAGTTCTCGTTCCCCGGGTGATGGTCCACGTTGATCAGTCGTTTCGAGGCGCGTGCCGGACCTCCTAGAACGCCCAACCGATCGGCAGCGCCGCAATCGAGAGCGATGAACACCTCGGAGGCCGGCGCATCCTCGGGTTGCACGATGTCCTGCGCGCCCGGGATCCACGTGTATGCGAAGGGGATCTTCGCCGGGCTCGTTCCCCAGGTAGGCGTCGATCCCACTCCCATCTTCTTGAGGCCCAGGTGAGTGGCGAGAAGCGACCCGAGGGCGTCGCCGTCGGGGTTCACGTGACAGGCGAGCGTCGCCTCCTTCGCCGACCGCAGAGTCTCCACCGTGGCATCCCAATCGTCGACGTTCCAGCGCATCTATTCGCCCTTTCGTTCGCGTTCGATCTCGTGCAAGAGCATCTCGACGCGCTCCGCCGTCTCCGTTCCCCGGTCGAGCTCGAAGATAAGCTCCGGAAGGTATTTCATCCGCACTTGTCGACCGAGCTCCGCCCGCAGGACGGGTTTCGCGCTATTGAGGCCTGCGATCGTGGCATCCTGCTCGGCCTCGTCGCCCAGGACGCTCACGAGCACGCGGGCGTGGCGGAGATCGGCGGTGATCCGCACCCGCGTGACGGTGGCGAAACCGATCCGGGGATCCTTCAGCTCGCTGATCGATTCGCCCAGCACCTGACGTGCCAGTTTCTCGACTCTCTCGGTTCGTTGACTCATCTCGCTCTCTTCGCTGTCAAGGCTCGAGGTCCTCGAACGAGATGACCTCGATGGAACGGCCAACGATCTCGGCTTCATCCAATGAGGAACGCGCGATCGCCTTCTCGACTTCCTGAAGCACCCGACGACAGTGCCCTCCCGATTCGGCCACGCAGCTGACCCCGAAGGCCGCTCGCTGCCAGAGATCCTGGTACTCGACCTCGGCTATCGCCACGTTGAACTTGTTGCGAACCGCGCTGGAGATCGCTCTCAGGACCTGGCGCTTGTCTTTCAGGGAGCCGCTCGCGGGGATGAATATCTCGTATCGCGCCACCCCGATGAACATGGGAAAAGTCGGTCTACCTCGGGATTTCCTGGATCTCGAAGGCCTGGATGATGTCTCCCTCCTTGACGTCCTGGTAACCGTCTATGCCGATCCCGCACTCGTAGCCGGTCGCGACCTCGCGGACGTCGTCCTTGAACCGGCGGAGGGAGCCGATGTTGCTCTCATACACGACCGTGCCGTCGCGCACGAGCCGGGCGCGAGCGTTCCTACGGATGACTCCGTCGGTCACCATGCAGCCGGCCACGACGCCCATCCGGGGTACACGGAAGGTGGCCCGCACCTCGGCTTGGCCCAGGGACACCTCGCGAGTCTCCGGTCCGAGCATGCCCTTGGCGGCCGACTCGATCTCCTGGATGGCTTGGTAGATGACCCGGTAGGTTCGTATGTCGACGCCGGAGTCCTCGGCAAGCTGACGTGCCTGGCCCGTGGGAACCACGCCCAATCCAATGACTATGGCGTCGGAGGCCTGAGCCAGGGTGACATCGTTCTCGGTGATGGCCCCCGCTCCGCGTCGCAGAACGTTGATCTTCACAAGCGATTGATCGAGCTTGGCCAGCTGATCGTCGAGCGCCTCGACGGTCCCCTGCGTGTCGGCCTTCAGCACGAGGTTCAATTCTGGGACCTCGCCCTGTTGGGTGGCGACGAGCAACTGGGTCAGAGAAGCACCTTTGTGGGCGACCAGCTCGGCGGCGCGCCGGTGCTGCTCGCGCTCGGACGCGAACTGCCGCGCCTCTTTCTCGTCGTCCATCACTCGGAACTCATCGCCAGCTTGAGGCATCGATTGCCAGCCGAGAACCTGCACGGGCTGACCCGGTCCCGCCTCATCGATCTGTTCACCGCGCTCGTCGAGCATGGCCCGTACCCGGCCCCACGCGACGCCCGCAAGCAACGGGTCCCCCGGCAGCAGGGTGCCCCTCTTAACGAGCACGGTTGCGACGGGTCCCCGGCCCTTGTCGAGGTGGGCTTCGATAACGTTCCCGCTCGCCAACGCATTCGGGTTCGCGCGGAGATCCAATCCGACGTCGGCTGCCAGCAAGATCATTTCGATTAGACCATCGAGATTGGTTCGCTGCTTCGCGGACACATCCACAAACACGGTGTCGCCCCCCCATTCCTCGGGAAGCAGCCCATGGTCGGAGAGCTGTTGGCGAACGCGCGTGGGATCTGCCTCCGGGCGATCGATCTTGTTCACCGCGACGACGATGGGGACGCCGGCGGCTTTCGCGTGGTCGATAGCCTCGACCGTCTGGGGCATGACCCCGTCATCGGCGGCGACCACCAATACGGCGACATCGGTGACCTGGGCTCCGCGGGCCCTCATGGCTGTGAAGGCCTCGTGACCCGGGGTGTCGATGAAGGTCACCTCGCGGGAGTTGTGCCTAACGCGATACGCGCCGATGTGCTGAGTGATGCCGCCCGCTTCGCCACCGGCGACGTCGGCGCTGCGGATACCATCGAGGATCGAGGTCTTGCCGTGGTCGACGTGCCCCATCACTGTCACGACCGGAGGGCGAACGACCAATTCGGACTCGTCGACGTCCTCGTCCTCGTCCTCGACGCCGGCCGCCGCCGCCAGCTCTTCCAGAGCCGGATCGACGACCGAAACTGAGATACCGAGCTCCTCGGCGACCAGCTCGACCGCTTCGTCGCTCATCGACTGCGTGACCGCCATCATCTCGCCTAGGCCCACCAGCACCTTCACGATCTCGGCCGGTGAGCGATCGATCTTGCCGGCGAAATCCTGTACGGAGATCCCGCGGTGCACGGTGATCGGATATTAAAACTATGGAACGTCTGGATG